>NZ_KI911783.1:1002500-1106291 GCF_000515415.1 Bradyrhizobium sp. WSM1417 | reverse complement strand
GCGCTGCGGCACCGAGCACCGTCCCGGGCTCCGCGGCCGCAACGCCTCCGCCCAACAGGGCGCAATACGCGCCGCCGACGGTTGCGCCGGCTTTCCGAACCGCGCCGACGGTCGCAGCACCGCTGCCGCCAGCACCGCGTCCGCCGCAGCGTGACCTCACGCCGCTCGCGATCGGTGCAGGTGTGGTTGCCGGCGCCGTGATCGGAGCTACCATCGCCGACCTCCACAATCAGCGGCGCGAATCCGTCGAAGGCGGTCGCACCGTCTACACCGAGCCGGACCGCATCATCATCCGCGATCCCGGTGGGCAGACATACGTCCGCGGCAACGATCTCTATCGCTTCCGCTACGGCGCCCGCGACATCCGCACCGAGACTGTCGGCGCCGATACCCGCACCGTGGTGATCCGTCCCGATGGCAGCGAGATCATTACTGTTGTCGGTCCGGACGGTCGGCTGCTGCGACGCATCCGCAGGGATTCCCGCGGGCGCGAGCTCATCATCATCGACAACAGCTATCGCGATCCGCAGTCGGTCGGCGGCTTCTATGTCGACGCGCCGCCGCCGGTCGTGAACATTCCCTACGACCGCTATATCGTCGATGCCCAGGAGGCCTCGCCGGACGTGATCTACCAGACCATGCGGGCACCGCCGGTGCAGCGGATCGATCGGCGTTATACGCTCGACGAAATCCGCTACAGCCCCAATGTTCGCATGCAGATGCCGAGCGTGGACGTCAACTCGATCACGTTCGAGACGGGTTCGTGGACGATCCCACCGGATCAGGCGGCCAAGCTGCAAGTGATCGCCGACGGTCTCAATCAGGCGATCCAGGCCAACCCGCGCTCGGTGTTCCTGATCGAGGGACACACCGACGCGGTCGGCAACGACGTCGACAATTTGTCATTGTCGGACCGTCGTGCACAGTCCGCGGCCGAATTGCTGACACAGCAATTCAGTGTGCCGGCTGAGAACCTGACCTCGCAGGGCTATGGCGAGCAGTATCTCAAGGAGCAGACGCAAGGGCCGAGCGCGATCAACCGGCGGGTCACCGTCCGCAACATCACGCCGTTGCTCAACGGCGGCCAGGCCTCGCTGCCGCCGCCCCCGCCCGGCACCGCGCCGCCGCGGTAACGGCACGCGCAAACGCAAAATGGCCGGGAGCAATCCCGGCCATTTTTGTTTCTGTCATTGCGAGGAGCGAAGCGACGAACCAATCCAGACTGCCGCTGCGGAAAGATCCTGGATTGCTTCGCTTCGCTCGCAATGACGAATGAGGCAACAATCTCCGGGAACGTCAGCCCTTGTCGCTCTCCAGCCGGAAAATCTGCGAGCCTTCGCTGCCCGACAACAGGCCCGTGTCGCTATAGAGCTTCAGCTTGGCGCGGGTGTCGTTGATGTCGAGGTTGCGCATGGTGAGCTGACCGATGCGATCGGCCGGCGTGAACGCCGCGTCCTCGACCTTCTCCATGCTGAGCCGCTCCGGCGCATAGGTCAGGTTCGGGCTTTCCGTGTTGAGGATCGAGTAGTCGTTGCCGCGACGCAGCTCCAGCGTGACCTCGCCGGTAACCGCCCGGGCGACCCAGCGCTGCGCGGTCTCGCGCAGCATCAAGGCCTGCGAATCGAACCAGCGGCCCTGATAGAGCAGACGGCCCAGACGCATGCCGCTGATGCGGTATTGTTCGATGGTGTCCTCGTTGTGGATGCCGGTGACGAGGCGCTCATAGGCGATGTGCAGCAGCGCCATGCCAGGCGCTTCATAGATGCCGCGGCTCTTGGCCTCGATGATGCGGTTCTCGATCTGGTCGCTCATGCCGAGGCCGTGGCGGCCGCCGATCGCGTTGGCTTCGAGGAACAGCGCGACCGGATCAGAGAAGGTCTGGCCGTTCAGCGCGACCGGCTGGCCTTCCTCGAAACGCACCACGACCTTCTCGGCCTTGACGCTGCAGTCGTCACGCCAGAACGGCACGCCCATGATCGGGTTGACGATCTTGATGCCGCTGTCGAGGCTCTCGAGATCCTTGGCTTCATGCGTGGCGCCGAGCAGATTGCTGTCGGTCGAATATGCCTTCTCGGCGCTCATCTTGTAGGCAAAGCCCTGCGCCGTCATGAACGCCGACATCTCCGCGCGACCACCGAGTTCGTCGATGAACTGCTGGTCGAGCCAGGGCTTGTAGATGCGCAGGCCCGGATTGGTCAGCAGGCCGTAGCGATAGAAGCGCTCGATGTCGTTGCCCTTGAAGGTCGAGCCGTCGCCCCAGATGTTGACGCCGTCCTCCTTCATCGCCGCGACCAGCATCGTGCCGGTGACCGCGCGCCCCAATGGCGTGGTGTTGAAATAGGTGATGCCGCCGGTGGAGATATGGAAGGCGCCGGACTGGATCGCGGCGATGCCTTCATGGACGAGCTGCGTGCGGCAATCGACCAGCAGCGCTTTCTCCGCGCCGAACTCCATCGCCTTGCGTGGGATCTCGTTGTAATCGGCCTCGTCGGGCTGGCCGAGATTGGCGGTATAGGCGTAGCAGCGCGCGCCCTTCTGCTTCATCCAGAGCAGCGCCGCCGACGTGTCGAGGCCGCCCGAAAAAGCGATGCCTACTTTCTCACCCTTGGGCAGGCTTTTCAGGATCGTGGTCATGAGGCTTCCAATCGGTCTCGAAGGGCGGGTGTCGTTTCACGGGTTGACCGCGCGAATATCAAATTTCGCGGGGCTCGGCACCCCTTTAATGGCTCAAACTGACGGCTCGGCACTCGACTTGCGGCCGAACAGGCGCTGGCGCAGCCGGTAGGCGGGCATGTTCAGCCGGGTCAGGGCGGCATCGACCGCCTCGTCCGAAAACCGGGTCCGCGGCCAGCGGTAGATCAGCGCGTAGGCAAACCAGATCACGACGAAGGTGACGAGGCCGGCGATCGACACGTCGGTGAAGAAGTGACCGCCAAAGGCCATCCGCAGCCCGCTGGTCACGAGGCCGAACACCACGGCTCCGGCATAAGCGAGCGGCCGCCACGGCGGCGGCGCCAGTGCGGCGGGCGCCAGCGTCCAGAATGCGGTCGCGCCCTCGCCCGAGAAGAACGAGCAGTTGCGCGCGCAGCCGCCGCGCGGATCCCACCACGGCACGAATTGCTGGTCGCCGGTAAACTGCGTCACCACCACCGGGCGCGGCCGGCCCCAATAGGACTTGAAGGCGAGATTGGTGAGGATGCCGGCTGACAGGATGATCGTGACCAGCAGGAAGACGATCGCGCGCCCGGATACCATCAGCGGGCGGTCTGGCCTGAACATCTTGACCACGAGCGCGATCAGCGCAGGCAGCACGAACGCCCAGGCGACCCACATCGCGGCATCGCGCGCGAAGCCGGCCCAATCCTTCAGCTTGAGCGGAAACGACTTCGTATCAGGGTCGAAGAACAGCGCTGCGAGCTTGAGATCAAGCTCGGGATAGAGGCCGAAAACGACGCCGATCACGAGCCACAGCGCCAGGGCGATGAAGAGTCCAGTCCGGTTCATGGCGCGGGGTTTAGCCGAGTGGGAAGGGGATGAAAACCCCGTGGCAAGTCAGAAACTCACCGCACGTCCGGTCTTGAATTCGACGGCAGCGGCGGAGGCGGCTTGCGCGGCAGTGGCGGATTGCGCCAGGCGCCGGCATTGCGGCCGGCGATCAGCCAGTAGACGACACCGGCGACGATGCCGGCGCCGGTCATGATCTCCAGATGCCGCCGCACGATGCCTTCGAATTGCAGCGTGTCGGAATGAAACGGGACGAGCCCGAGATAGCAGGCGAGCCCCACGACGCCTCCGCCCACGGCATAGGCGAGTGCGCTGCGGATGTAGAGCGCCTCGGTGATCGCGACGATCACCGCCGCCGGCACCAGCGCAAAGCCGGAGACGAAGATGAAGCCGAACCCGAGCACGATATCGATCGTGCCCTGATCGACGGGACCTGCGCCGAGATCGGCGAACTCCGGAAACAACAGCGCGACGACGACGATCATGCCGCCGATGAAGCAGGCGGCGAGAAAGCCGATGAAGATGACGATGAGGCGGCCGATCAGGGACATGCAGAGGATGCCAACGTTACCGTCATTGCGAGCGAAGCGAAGCAATCCAGAGATGCGTCCGCGGAGGCAGTCTGGATTGCTTCGTCGCTGCGCTCCTCGCAATGACGGGGAAGCAACACAGTGCACCTACCAAGCTAATCCGTCATCGCCATAGCCCGCAGCGTCTGGCGTTCCCTGGCGGAAAGCTTTTCCGTCTCCGACTTGAGCTGGCCGCAGGCCGCCAGGATGTCGCGGCCACGCGGGGTGCGCACCGGCGATGAATAGCCGGCGTTGAAGACGTATTCGGAGAATTTTTCGATCTGGTCCCAGTCCGAGCATTCATAGGCGGTGCCGGGCCAGGGGTTGAACGGGATCAGATTGATCTTGGCGTGAATGCCCTTGAGCATCTTCACCAGCAGCTTGGCATCATCGAGCGAGTCGTTGACGCCCTTGAGCATCACATATTCGAAGGTGATGCGGCGCGCGTTCGAGGCGCCGGGATAATCGCGGCAGGCCTGCAGCAATTCCTTGATCGGATATTTGCGGTTGAGCGGCACCAGCTCGTTACGCAGCTCGTCGCGCACCGCATGCAGCGAGATCGCGAGCATCACGCCAATCTCCTCGCCCGCGCGCACGATATTCGGGACCACGCCCGAGGTCGACAGCGTGATGCGGCGGCGGGAGATGCCGATGCCTTCGTTGTCGCCGACGATCAGCAGCGCATCGCGCACCGCGTCGAAATTGTAGAGCGGCTCGCCCATGCCCATCATCACGATGTTGGTGACACGACGCGTACCGTCTTCGCGATCGGCCCAGTCGTTCAGACGATCCCGCGCGACCATCACCTGTCCGACGATCTCGCCGGCAGTGAGGTTGCGCACCAGGCGCTGGGTGCCGGTGTGACAGAAGGAGCAGTTCAAGGTGCAGCCGACCTGGGAGGAGACGCACAGCGTGCCGCGATCGGTTTCCGGGATGTAGACGCACTCGACTTCATGTGCCCGCTCGACATTGTCGCCGCTCGGCAGCCGCAGCAGCCATTTGCGGGTGCCGTCGTTGGAGATCTGCTCGGCCACGACTTCGGGCCGGTCGACGGTGAAATGTTGCGCGAGCTCGGCGCGAATGCCCTTCGAGACCGACGTCATCTCGTCGAAATTCTGGGCGCCACGGAAATACATCCAATGCCACAGCTGCTGCACGCGCATCTTGCGCTGCGCCGTTGCAACGCCGATCTCGCCGAGGCGATCGGCAAGCTCGGTACGCGACAGGCCGATCAGCGAGGGCCTCGCCGGCGGCACATAGGTTTCAAGCGGAGTCTTCTCCACCAGTATTGCGTTGTGCGGCTCGGTCATCGGTTGCATGGAATGGCCTGATTAGGTGGTCGTTCCGGGATGGTCCAAAGGACCAGACCCGGAACCTCGAGATTCCGGATTCGATGCTACGCATCGCCCCGGAATGACGGGAGAAAATCTGGAACCGCCCCTATATAGCAACCAGACCTGCCGATTGCGACCTTATCGACCGCAGGCTTAACGCCTGCAATCCTGCGCGATCTTGTCGAGCGCCTGGGCAAGGCCCTTCAGCGAAAAGGTGTCGGTCGTCTCGGTCCCCTTGGACGAGACGCCCTTGACCACGAGATCGGCGGATTTGCGCATGGCCTCGACCATCCGCTCTTCCTCGGCCGCGTTCTTGATCCAGAGACCATCGCCCTGCGAGTACATGGCGAAAGCGGCGCCGCCGACCTCGACCGAGGATTCAGAGCCCGGCTTGAGCGCGTAGCCGATCATGACCGAGACTTCGTTGTTGACCTTCTCCGCCGGGCGGGTGGAGACGAAGGCATAGGCAGGATCGCGCGGCCGATTCGGCGGGTTGGTCTTCGACGACGACGGCTTGGCCAGCGCGAAGCAGACTTTTTTTCCGTTGGGCGCGGCCGAATAAGCGCCCCAGGTGCCGAACTGACCGATCAGGGTCGGCTCGGCGCCGCCCGCAACCGCCGCGTGCGGGGCCACCGGCTTGCTCTCGGGCTTTGCAGCCGTCTTGCCGGTCGTATTGGTCGCCGGCGCAGCCGATTTCGGCGCGGCCTCTTTCGGTGCAGTTTTGGGCGCAGGCTGCGCCCGCGCGGAATCGGTGATTCCACAGGCCGCCACGCCCGTCATCAAAGCTAAAATCAGCACCCGCCACATGCTGGAGTGGTTCCCTCAATATTGTGACTGGAAGATGGCCCGGCCGCGCGTTGTCCCCGAGGCAGGGATAGCCGGGAAAGTCCAATTTGGGAAGGCAGTTAGCGAAGATCGCGGCGACTAAGCCCTGGATCGCGCCGCGCGCTGCTCCGCCCATTGCGCATCGGTCCAGCGCAACAAATCCTCGGCGCCCGAGCTGCGCAAATGCGCGCCACCGTCGATCACCACCATCTCGCCGTTGATGTAGCCGGCACGGTCGGAGACCAGGAAGCTGGCGAGGTCGGCAAGCTCGCTGTGCTCGCCGGCGCGTCCCATCGGGTTGCGCGCGGCCCATCCTTCGTCGCGCCCCTCGGGACGGAGCTGGCCCGAGGCGCCGGCGGTCGGGAATGGTCCCGGCGCGATCGCGACGGTGCGGATGCGCTTCGGGCCCCATTCCACGGCGAGACTTTTGGTCATCGCCAGCACCGCGGACTTCGCCATCGCCGACGGCACGGTGAAGGCGCGACCGGTGATGGTTGAGGTCGAGAGGATCGAGAGCACGACGCCGCCACGCTTGCCGTCGATCCAGCGCTTACCCGCGGCAAGCGTGCAATACATCGCACCATGCAGCGTCGGCGCGAGGATCGCATCCGCGGCGCGGAACGAGAGATGTTCGCTCTGCGCGATGAAGGTCGCAGCCGCATTGTTGACGAGAATATCGAGCGGCGCCTCGCGCCAGATGGCGTCCATCATGCTCTCGACGGCGGCGCCATCGCGGATATCGCAGGCGACCGTCGTGACCTTGCCGCCGGTCTCTTCGCGCATTTCGCTCGCCGCCGCATCGAGCCGATCGAGCTTGCGGCCGCAGATCACGAGCTCGGCGCCGAGCGCGAGGAAGCGGTGCGCCATCGCAGCACCGAGACCCGAACCGCCGCCGGTGACGAGGATGCGCTTGTCCTTGAGCAGGCCTGTTTCAAACATGGTTTGAATCCTTTGTTCTTGGTTCGTCGTTGCGAGCGAAGCGAAGCAATCTAGAAACCGTACCGCGGAAATAGTCTGGATTGCTTCGCTTCGCTCGCAACGACGAGGATAGGCCTGGATACGATTCAGACAAAGAAAGCGGATTGTCGGGCGTCCCTAAATCCGGCAGAACCAGCCCAACTATAAATCTGCCTCGAAACGCCAAGTGCTCTCAAGAAGGTGCCGCCATGAAAGCCATCCTTTGCTCGCAATATTGCCAGCCCGACGATCTCGTTCTGGCTGATGTGCCGGATCCGGTGGCCGGTCCCGGCGAAGCCGTGATCGCGATCAAGGCGGCGGCGCTGAACTTCTTCGATATCCTGATGATTCAAGGCAAGTACCAGATCAAGCCGCCGTTCCCGTTCTCGCCGGCCGCCGAAGTCGCGGGCATGATCGAAAGCATCGGTCCCGGCGTGACCGACCTGAAGGTCGGCGATCGAGTCGTCGCTTCCTGCGGTCACAACGGCGCGCGCGAAAAGATCGCGCTGCCGGCGGCATCGATCGTGAAGATCCCCGACAATCTCGATTATGACCGCGCGGCCGGCATTATCATCATCTACGGCACAGCGCTGCATGCGCTGGAAGATCGCGCCAGCCCGAAGCCGGGCGAGACGCTCGCGGTACTCGGCGCCGCCGGCGGCACCGGACTTGCCGCGTGCGAGCTCGGCAAGCTGATGGGCCTGAAGGTGATCGCCTGCGCCTCGTCGGACGAGAAGCTCGAATTCGCGAAGGCGCATGGCGCAGAACTCACGCTCAATTACGGCAAGGAAGACTTGAAGGAGGGCTTGCGAAAACTCACCGGCGGCAAGGGCGTCGACATCATCTTCGATCCCGTGGGCGGCACCTATGCCGAGCAGGCGCTGCGCTCGATTGCCTGGGAAGGCCGCTTCCTCGTGATCGGCTTTGCCGCCGGCGACATTCCGAAGATGCCGCTGAATCTCGCGCTGCTGAAGGGCTGCGACATCCGCGGCGTGTTCTGGGGCGCCTGGACGCGCCTCAATCCGGAAAAGAACCGCGCCAATCTCGAGAAGCTCGTGAAGTGGACGGCGGAAGGAAAGATTTCATCGCATGTCGACCGCGTCTTCCCGCTGGCACAGACCGCGGATGCGCTGAAGGTGCTCGCGGGACGTCAGGCCATGGGCAAGGTGATCCTGCATCCGTGAGGGTGTCGGCGCGTAGTGTGTCGCGACATCGTCACCACACACTCAGCTGTCGTCGCCCGGCTTGACCGGGCGATCCAGTACTCCGAGACGGTCGTGGTTCAATCGATAAGCCGCAGCGTACTGGATTTCCCGCCTTCGCGGGGAATGACGGCGGAGGATGCGGCGACAGCTACTGCGGCGCTTCCACGTCCACCTCATCCACCCCGCGCTTCAGCGCGGCGCGGGCGGCTTCGCGATGCTCATTCGTGATGTGGCTGGCGACCATGCGGATCGCGGTGGCGAGCACGGCGGCGTCATCGGTGAAGCCGAGGATTGGCATCACGTCGGGAACGAAGTCGAACGGCAGGATGAAATAGGCAATCGCGCCGAGCAGCGAGGCCTGGACATGGCGCGGCGTCTGCCGGTCGAACGCGCAGTAATAAGCCGCGAGCAGATCCTCTGCGAACGGCAGATGAGCGGCGACACGCTTCAGCTTGCGCCAGAAGCGGTGCCGAACGCTCTCACGATCTTCCGCTAGCCGGTCGGCCGGCTCGAAACCGACGCTGTGTTCGGCAGCCATGTTCGACAAACTCCCCGTTCCAGCCAAGGGCGGCATCAGGGGTGGCAGATCGCCGCATCCCGTGCTGATCACAAGATGGGGACCCGGCCGGCCCCTGCAAGACGTCAGCCTGGTGTCAGCTTGGCGATGGCGTTCATCGCTCTGGCGAGCTCGATGTCGAGCGCGCTGAGGCCGCCGGCGTCATGGGTCGACAGCACCACCTCCACCGTCTTGTAGACATTGCGCCATTCGGGGTGGTGATCCATCTTCTCGGCGACCAGCGCCGCGCGGGTCATGAAGCCGAAGGCCTCGTTGAAATCCTTGAAGACAAAGGTTTTCCCGATCGCGTCGCCTCCTTGAACCTCGGTCCAATCAGGCAGTCCGCCCAGCGCCTGCCTGCGCGCCTCCGCCGAGAGCCGTTCTGCCATCGTCGCCTCCGTCCTTCAGGGGAACTTTACCCTAACCCCGCACTGACGCCCGGGTTCACAGGGGATTAGACCCCATCCGCTAACCATGACGGAGATGTAACCCTGCCGGACAAGAAATTTGCTACACTTGCGGGCGTAAATCGCCGGCCAAGATGAAACTGAGCCTCAAGCGACTGTTCGGGAGATCGATGACCGGGGGATTGGACCTGGCCGAAGCGCCCACCCCGCCCTCGCCGCGATCATCGGCGCGGAAGACGGCGCTCGTGACTCTCGCGCTGGTGCTCGCGATCGTTGGCGCCCTCGCCGGCGGCTACTACTTTGCCATGCGACCGGTGACGCTGAAGATCGCGGTCGGCCCGGCCAACAGCGATGACGTCAAGGTCGTGCAGGCACTGACCCAGGCCTTCGCACAGCACAAGAGCTCCGTGCGGTTGCGCCCGATCCAGACCGACGGCGCCACCGCCAGCGCCAATCTGCTCGCGGAAGGCAAGGCCGACCTCGCCATCGTTCGCGGCGACGTCGACGTACCGAAGAACGCGCAAGCGGTTGCGACCCTGCGCAAGAACGTCGTGGTGCTGTGGTCCCCGTCCCGCAAGGGCAAGAAGAAGGGCGCGAAGATCACCAAGGTCGCGCAGCTCGCCGGACATCGGGTCGGCGTGGTCGGCCGCACCCAGGCCAACGTCAATTTGCTCAAGGTGATCCTGCAGCAATACGGCGTCGATCCCGCCAAGGTCGAGATCGTGCAATTCCCGGCCAATGAAGTTGCCGAGGCGATCAAGTCGCAGAAGGTCGATGCCTATCTCGCGGCCGGTCCCGTCAACAGCAAGATCACTTCGGACGCGATCGCCACTTCCGCCAAGGAGTTCGGCACGCCGACTTTCCTCGCGATCGATTCTGCCGATGCGATTGCGCAAAATCATCCGGTCTATGAAGCGGCCGAGATTCCCGCGGGCACTTACGGCGGCTCGCCCGATCGTCCCGATGACGAGGTCAAGACCATCAGCTTCTCGCACCACATCGTAGCGCGCAAGGCTGTGTCCGAAACCACCATCGCGGCGTTCACGCGTCAGCTTTTCTCCGTACGCCAGCAATTGGTGACGGAATTCCCGCTGGCGGCGAAGATCGAAACGCCCGACACCGACAAGGATGCGGTGATTCCCGTGCATCCCGGCGCCGCCGCTTTCGTCGACGGCGAAGAAAAGACCTTCCTCGACAGATACAGTGACTACATCTGGTGGACCCTGATGGCGCTCTCGGCCATGGGCTCGATCGGCGCCTGGTTTGCGGGCTATCTGAAGAAGGACGAGCGCGACAACAACAGCCATCTGCGCGAGCGGCTGCTCGACATGATCACCGCCGCACGAAAGAGCGAGATGACCGAAGATCTCGATCAGATGCAGACCGAAGCCGACGAGATCCTGCGCGACACGCTGCGCTGCTACGACCACGGCGCGATCGAGGAAGGTGCGCTCACCGCCTTCAACATCGCGCTCGACCAGTTCCATGCGGCGGTTGCCGACCGCAAGGCGGTGCTGTTCAGGCTGCCGCAGAACCTGCAGCGCACCGGCGCGCAATTCCGGGCCGCCGGCAACGCGTAAGCGCTTCGCGCGTAATCGCTGCGTCACATTGTCTCAATATAGCGTCGGGCTTCACCGTGGCGGCCGCCCTGGGCGATCGCCTCACGCGATATCGAGACCGTCTTCATGAACATCAAATTCTCCCGCCGCCGTTTCCTAACGACCAGTGCCGGCGCGCTCGGCACGGTCGCCATGCCCCATCTCTCCCGCGCGGCCGACCGGCCGGCGGTGACCCATGGCGTGCAGTCGGGCGACGTCACCATCGACAGCGGCGTGGTCTGGGCGCGCACCGACCGGCCCGCACAGATGCTGGTCGAGGTGGCGACGACGGACTCGTTCAGGGATGCCCGCGCACTGCCGCCGATCGCGGCGCTGCCCGAGAGCGACTTCACCGCAAAGATGCTGATCGAAAACCTGCCGGGCGGACAGGACATCTTTTACCGCGTCCGCTTTCGCGATCTGTCGCACACCGCGGTGGAGGGCGAGCCGGTGACCGGCCGCTTCCGCACCGCGCCCGCCGACCGCCGCGACGTCAGCTTCGTCTGGGGCGGCGATGTCGCAGGACAAGGCTGGGGCATCAACTCCGATGACGGCGGCATGTTCACCTTCTCGGCGATGCGCAAGCACCGTCCGGATTTCTTCCTGCACTCCGGCGACACCATCTATGCCGACGGACCTATCCCGTCCGAGGTGAAGCTCGCCGACGGCAAGATTTGGAAGAACGTCACGATCCCTGAGAAGGCCAAGGTCGCCGAGACGCTGGACGAGTACCGCGCCGCGCACAAATACAATTTCACGGACGACAATCTTCGCGCCTTCAATGCCGAAGTGCCGATCTTCGTGCAGTGGGACGACCATGAGGTGACCAACAACTGGTCGCTCTCGAAGGAGCTGCCGGCGACCTACAAGGAGCGCGACATCGCGCTGCTCGCGGCCCGCGCAGGCCGTGCCTTCCACGAGATGTATCCGATGCGCGAGAGCATCGTCGAGCCCGGCCGCGTCTATCGCCAGATATCCTACGGTCCGCATCTGGACGTGTTCGTGCTCGACGAGCGTAGCTATCGCGGCCCGAACGGCGCCGACCTCGAAACCGCTTACGGCCCGGCCAGCTATTTCCTCGGCCCGGACCAGATCGCCTGGCTCAAGCGCGGCCTGTTGAATTCGCGTGCGACCTGGAAGGTGATCGCCTCCGACATGCCGCTCAGCCTCGTCGTGTCAGATACGGCAAAGGGTGGATCGGAAGCCATTGCGCAGGGCGACGGCCCGGTGCGCGGCCGCGAGTTCGAGATCGCCGACATCCTGCGCTTCATCAAGATGGCGCCGGTCAGCAACACCGTATGGCTGACGGCGGACGTGCATTACGCCGCCGCGCACTATTACGATCCGAACAAGGCGCAATTCCAGGATTTCGAGCCGTTCTGGGAGTTCGTGTCGGGCCCGCTTCACGCGGGCACGTTCGGTCCGAACGCGCTCGACAATACGTTTGGGCCGGAGGTGCGTTTCGTCAAGGCGCCGGGGAACGACAACCAGAACCTGCCGCCGTCCGCCGGCATGCAGTTCTTCGGTCACGTCAAGATCGACGGCGCTTCCGGCCAGATGACGGTGACCTTGCGCGACCGCGCTGACGTCGCGCTGTGGTCGACCACGCTCGATCCGAAGCCGGCCTGACGCGTATCGCTAGTCCGCCGCGCGTACCTGCAGCGCCGCCTCCAGCGCGTCGGTCGAACACGGCTTCTGCAGGCGCGGCTGGCTGGCGAATTCCGGAGGGATGCGCGCGTCAGCGCCGTAGCCGGTGACGAAGACGAACGGAATTCTCAGGGCCGCGAGCCGTTCGGCAACCGCAAAGCTGTTCTCGCGACTTAATCCCACGTCGAGCATGGCGAATTCGGGGGCGCGCGCCGCGATTGCGGTCAGCGCCTGCGCGACTGAACCTACTGTGCGCACGCTCTTCACGCCAAATCCGAGCAGGCGATCCTCGAAGTCGATCGCGATGATCGGATCGTCCTCGACGATGAGGACATCGGCGGGACAGTTTGAACCATCGGAAACAGCGGGTGCCATCATCGTAACTTGGAGCATGAGGTTTTCTCTGATTGGGATACCGGGTCACGACGCCTGTACCCAGCGCGGAGGGTTCCCGGAACGAAACCATCACATCACAGTTGTCAGGTCTGTCTACTTGTGCACACAGGACCTCGTCGGAACTCGCTAGTGTGGAGGCGGATGGGAGTTTAAGATGGACGCGCGGACCAGCAACGCCACCGAGATCGATAGCCGGCCTACCAACAATCTGCTGCGGCGCTTGAGCGCGGCCGACTTCGCCCTGCTTGCACCGCATGTCATGCTCGAAAGCGCCGCGGCGAATGAATTGCTCTATAACCCCGGCGACGACGTCCAGGTCGTCCATTTCCCCTGCGGCCCGTCGCTTGCAACCTTCCTCGTTCCCAACGAGGACGGTCGTGATGTCGAGACCATCCTGGTCGGCCGCGAAGGCGCGGTGGGCGGCATCGTCAGCGAGGGTTATCTGCCGGCCTACACGCGGATCTGCGTGAAATTCGGCGGGCCGTTTGCGCGCATTCACGTCAGCAAGCTGGAGGCCGCCAAGCAGCGCTCGTCCTCGTTGCGCCATGTCTTCGCTCGCTACGCCGACTGCATGCTGGCGCAGATCTTCCAGTCCACCGCCTGCAACGCCATTCACTCCATCGAGCAGCGCACCGCCAAATGGATGCTGGCGGCGATGGAGCGGACCGGCGACGAGAGCAGCGTGCCGCTGACCCACGAACAGCTCGCAACGCTGCTCGGCGTCGGCCGCAGCTATGCCAGCCGCGTGCTCCAGTCGTTCAAGGCGGAAGGCGTGCTCGACACGCGCCGCGGATCGATCCTGGTCCGCAACCGCGAGGGCCTGCGCCTGCGCGCCTGCCTGTGCAACGAGGCCGTGAAGTTGCACTTCGAGGAGGTGCTGCGCGGCGTCTATCCGACCGAAGAGCGGCAAGCCGGCTAGCCGCCCGCCTCGCTCCTCTTCGGGGATAAGAAGCGGCCGCACTATCCAGCCGGGTGGGAACCTGGGCTAATGTCCCCCGCATGAGCGGGGCTTTCCTCCACACTCTCTTCGACATCGCAGCGTGGCTGGCGGCGGCCATGGCGCTGTACTGGCTGTCGCGACAGGGCTTGCGGTTTCCGGCGCAATCCTTCGAGCGGTCCTACCTTGCCGCTTTGGTCTTCGGTGCGGGGCTCGGCGCCTATCTGTTCGGCTCCGCCAATCTGTGGCTGTCGGACCAGAGCGGCATTGCGCGCTCGGTCGAGGGGGCGCTCGCCGGGGGCATCGCGGCGATCGAGCTCTACAAATGGTCCGCAGGGATCACGGTACGAACCGGCGCCCGTTTTACGCTGCCGCTGGCGCTCGGCATCGCGATCGGCCGGCTCGGCTGCTATTTCGCGGGCCTCGACGATTTCACCTACGGCACGCCGACGGCATGGCCCTGGGGCCATGATTTCGGCGACGGCATCCTTCGGCATCCCGTGCAGCTCTACGAAAGCGCCGCGATGGGGGTATTCGCGCTGCTCTACGTGCTGGCGGTCTTGAACCGGAGCGCATTTGTGATCACCAATGGGTTCTACCTCGTCCTCGTCTACTATGGCGCACAGCGCTTCCTGTGGGAATTCCTCAAACCCTACGGCACACTGATCGGCCCCTTCACGCTGTTTCACCTGCTGTCGCTGTCCATCCTGCTCTACGCCGTCGTCATGCTGGCGACGGCGCCCAAAGCGAGACCCATGCATGAACGCGCCGTTGCGTAAGTCGCGCCCCTATATTTTCTGGGGCCAGACCCAATCTCTCTGCGAGACCTGCCTGAAGCTGGTGCCGGCCAAGATCCAGATCCTCGACAACGAGGTCTGGTACGAGAAGCGCTGCAAGGAGCATGGCGTCCAGTCCACGCTTGTGTCGACGGACGCAGCCTATTGGCGCCTGTGCAAGGATTTCATCAAGCCCGGCGACCGGCCGCTCGCCTTTCAACGGCACACCGAATTCGGCTGCCCCTACGATTGCGGCCTGTGCCCCGACCACGAGCAGCATTCCTGCCTGGCGCTGATCGAGATCACCGAGCATTGCAATCTGACCTGCCCGGTGTGCTTTGCCGATTCCTCGCCGGCGCGGACCAGCTTCACGCCGCTGGCCAAGATCGAGCGAATGCTGGACGCGCTGGTCGCGAGCGAGGGCGAGCCTGACCTCGTGCAGATCTCCGGCGGCGAGCCGACGCTGCATCCAAATTTCTTCGCGATCCTCGACGCCGTGCGCGCCCGCCCGATCCGCCATGTCATGATCAACACCAACGGCCTGCGTATCGCCCGCGAAAAGGAGTTCGTGGCGCGGCTCGCCGAGAACAAGCGCGGGCTCGAGGTCTATCTCCAGTTCGACTCGCTCGAACGCGACGCTTTGATCAATCTGCGCGGCGCGGATTTGCGCAAGATCCGCCAGCAGGCGCTGGAAAATCTCGAGCATTACGGCGTGTCGACCACGCTGGTCGCGACCATCAAGCGCGGCGTCAACGATGCCGAGATCGGCGACATCGTTCGCCACGCGCTGACCTGGAAATGCGTGCGCGGCGTCACGCTGCAGCCGGTGCAGGATGCCGGCCGCAACGAGAATTTCGACAAGAACACCGACCGCATCATGCTGTCGGAGATCCGCAAGCGCGTGGTCGAAACCGGCGTGTTCGGCGACAAGGACATGATCCCGCTGCCCTGCAACCCCGAAAGCATCTCGATCGGTTACGGCCTGCGCAACGGCGACAAAGTGCTGCCGCTGACCTCGCTGATCCCGCAGGAGCAGCTCGTCGCATTGCTGCCCAATACGATAAGCCCGGAGAAGCATCCGGCGCTGAGGGAGAAATTCATCGATCTGTTTTCGCTGTCCTCGGGACCGCTGAACACGAGCGAGCGCGTCTGCGAATTGTTGTGCTGCCTGCCGAGCTTCGAGGTCCCGCAGGGCATCACTTACGAGAACGTATTCCGCGTCACCATCGTGCAGTTTCTCGACCGCTTCAATTTTTGCGTCGGCAACGTCAAGCGCAGCTGTATTCATTTCGTCACCGAGAACGGCGCGATCATCCCGTTCGACACCTACAATCTGTTCTACCGGAACGGAAAGATCGACGGCATCCGCGCCGAACTGGCGGCGCAGTCAACCGAAGGAGCCCTGCAGGCATGAGCATCAGCGACACGCCTTCACCAGCCCCGCCGGGACCGCCTCCTGCCCCGCCGAACAAGCGCAGCGGTTGCCTGACCGCGCTCATGGCGATCTTCGGGATCATCCTGCTGCTGCCCGGCGCCTGTGCACTCCTGTTCGGCGGAATCTCCATATCCGACCGAGGCCGGATCGATTCCGACGTCGCGCCCTTGGTGTTCCTGGGCCTGGTCGTGGGGCTGGGCGGGGTCGCTCTGATCTGGGCCGCCATCAAGGGCCGGCGCGGCTGAGCCGGGCTTTTCGCCTAACCCCCGGGAATCCCCGGACAAAATTCAATCAACCAACGGCCAAAGAACACATTGTTTTTTGGTCGTTTTTGCCTATATTGCGCCGCAACGCGTAGGGTGCCCGGTCGATATGCCGGGCTTTCCCTTTTGGGCGGAAAGCGCCCCGTTTCCAGTCTTCAAGCGTTGTTTCGAGAAGAGGTCCCGGTCTGACCGGCGAGATCGCGCTTAACCCATTGTCCGACCGCAAAGAAGCCCACTCATGAACCTTCGCAACATCGCCATCATCGCCCACGTCGACCACGGCAAGACGACTCTGGTCGACCGCCTCCTCCAGCAATCCGGCACCTATCGCGAGAACCAGAAGGTGACCGAGCGCGCCATGGACTCCAACGATCTGGAGCGCGAGCGCGGCATCACCATTCTGGCCAAGGCGGCCTCGGTGCAGTGGAAGGACACTCGCATCAACATCGTCGACACCCCCGGCCACGCCGATTTCGGAGGTGAGGTCGAGCGCATCCTCAACATGGTGGACGGCGCGCTGGTGCTGGTCGACGCCGCCGAAGGCCCGCTGCCCCAGACCAAATTCGTGGTCTCCAAGGCGCTCAAGGTCGGTTTGAAGCCGATCGTCGTGATCAACAAGGTTGACCGTCCCGACGCGCGGGCGACCGAAGTCATCAACGAGGTGTTCGACCTGTTCGCGGCGCTCGACGCCAGCGAGGAGCAGCTCGACTTCCCGATCCTCTACGGGTCGGCCAAGCAGGGCTGGATGGCCGAGAGCCCGGACGGGTCGCACGAAGCCGGCATGCAGCCGCTGTTCGACCTGATCGTGCGCCATGTCGCGCCGCCGACCGTCGAGGAAGGCCCGTTCCGCATGATCGGCACCATTCTCGAAGCCAACCCCTATCTCGGCCGCATCATCACCGGCCGTATCTCTTCCGGTTCGATCAAGCCGAACCAGGCCGTGAAGGTGCTGGGCGCCGACGGCAAGACGATCGAGACCGGCCGCATCACCAAGATTCTCGCCTTCCGCGGTATCGAGCGCACCCCGCTCGACGAAGCCGAGGCAGGCGACATCGTCGCGATCGCCGGCCTGACCAAGGGCACCGTCGCCGACACCTTCTGCGACCCGTCGGTCGACACCCCGCTCGTGGCGCAGCCGATCGACCCGCCGACCGTGTCGATGTCCTTCATCGTCAACAACTCGCCGCTCGCCGGCACCGAAGGCGACAAGGTGACCAGCCGCATGATCCGCGACCGCCTGTTGCGCGAGTCCGAAGGAAACGTCGCGCTGCGGGTGGTCGAAGCCTCGGACAAGGACGCGATGGAAGTCTCGGGCCGCGGCGAATTGCAGCTCGCGATCCTGATCGAGACCATGCGCCGCGAAGGCTTCGAGCTTTCGGTGTCGCGTCCGCGCGTCGTGCTGCAGAAGGATGAGGCCACCGGCGCCACCCTGGAGCCGATCGAGGAAGTCGTCATCGACGTCGACGAGGAGCATTCCGGCGTCGTCGTGCAGAAGATGAGCGAGCGCAAATCCGAGCTGATCGAGATGAAGCCGTCCGGCGGCAACCGTCTGCGCCTGGTGTTCTACGCGCCGACCCGCGGCCTGATCGGCTACCAGGGCGAGTTGCTCACCGACACCCGCGGCACCGCGATCATGAACCGCCTGTTCCACGGCTACGCGCCCTACAAGGGCGAGATCCAGGGCCGACGCAACGGCGTGCTGATCTCCAACGACCAGGGCGAAGCCGTCGCTTACGCCATGTTCAAGCTGGAAGATCGCGGCCCGATGATGATCGAGCCGGGCTGGAAGGTCTACAAGGGCATGATTGTGGGCGAGCATACTCGCGACAACGACCTCGAGATCAACGTGCTCAAGGGCAAGCAGCTCACCAACATCCGCACCACGTCGAAGGATGAAGCGGTGCGCCTGACCCCACCGATCCGCATGACGCTGGAAAAGGCGCTGGCGTATATCGAGGACGACGAGCTGGTGGAGATCACGCCGAAGTCGATCCGCCTGCGCAAGCGCCACCTCGACCCGAACGAGCGCAAGCGCGCGGAAAAGTCCAAGGAAGCGGTGGCTTAAGGCCACTGCTCTCAACACTGTCATGCCCCGGCTCGACCGGGGCATCCAGTACGCCGCGGCTTATCGGTTCGATCACAAATGTCTCTGGAATACTGGATCACCCGCCTGCGCGGGTGATGACAGCTGTGCTTGCGGCGGCTTCAGCACTCTTTGCGAACGTGCTAGAGCCCGCCCATGAGCTCCCTTCCCTCTTCCGTTGACGTCGCGATCATCGGTGCGGGCGCCGCCGGCCTCGGCGCAGCGCATGCGCTGGCGGGCTCCGGCCTCTCCGTGATCGTGCTGGAGGCGCGTAACAGGCTCGGCGGCCGGGCCTGGACGGTGCAGGCCTCGCCCGAAGTCACCTTCGATGTCGGCTGCGGCTGGCTGCATTCGGCGGACAACAACTCCTTTGTCGCGGTTGCAAAGCAGCTCGATTTCGAGGTCAACAAGGACCTCCCGCCCTGGCGCGAGCGCGCCTATGGCAATGCGTTTCCGAAAGCCGAGCGCGACGATTTCATGCGCGCAATGGACGCCTTCTATCAGCGGCTGTGGAAGGCCGCCCAGAATGGCAAGGACGTCCCCGCGAGCTTGAGCCTGGAGCCCGGCAATCGCTGGAATCCCATGATCGACGCGATCTCGACCTACATCAACGGCTGCGAACTGAAGGACATGTCGACGCTGGACTGGGACGCCTATGAGGACAGCGACCTCAACTGGCGCGTCCGCCGCGGCTACGGCGCTCTGATCGCGGCCTATGGCGCGCCCTGCCCGATTGCGCTGAACTGCAACGTCACGCTGATCGATCATTGCGGCCAGCGTATCCGCATCGAGACATCGCAGGGCACACTGACCGCGGACAAGGTGATCGTCACCGTGCCGACCAATCTTATCGCCAATGAGGCCATCCGCTTCTCGCCACCTCTCCCCGCCAAGGTCGATGCCGCAGCCGGCCTGCCGCTCGGCGTCGATGACAAGGTGACGCTGGCGCTCGAGGATGCCGAGGCCTTCCCGAAGGAAGGTAATTTGCGCGGCGCCACGATGCGCACCGACATGGGCACCTATCATATCCGCCCGTTCGGCCAGCCCTGCATCGAAGGCTTTTTCGGCGGCAGCTTTGCGCGCGAACTGGAGGACGCCGGCGAAGGCGCTCTTGCCGCGCAAAGCATCGACGAGATCGCAGGCTTGCTCGGCAACGACATCAGGCGAAAGCTGAAGCCGCTCTGCGAGTCGCGCTGGGCGCACGAGCCGTTCGCGAGAGGCTCCTACTCGCACGCGCTGCCGGGCCACGCCGGTGACCGCGCCGTGCTGGCGGCGCCGGTGGACGGACGGCTGTTTTTTGCGGGAGAAGCGACGTCGCCGAACTTTTTCTCGACGGCGCACGGGGCAAGGGACTCAGGGGAGCGGGCGGCGCAGGAAGTGCTGGGGGTTCTGGGCAAACCGTAACCACACACGCCGTCATTGCGAGCGCAGCGAAGCAATCCAGAATCTTTCCGCCGCGGCAGCCTGGATTGCTTCGAGGAGCCTGTCATGGGGCCGCGCTTCGCGCGGACCCGGTGGCTCGCAATGACGAATTACTCGATCACCCGTGCCCTTAAATCGGCATCAGGCACAAAACACGAATCATACTTCCCAAAAATGCGGTAGCGGTTGCGCGCAATGAGGCTGTAGACCGGGTCGCGCAACGCTTTGGGCACGGTGAACAACGCGCGCACCCAGCTCCAGCCGGGGAGCTGCGACAGCACCGTCAGCGCAGCGTCCGACTTCATGAACACCTCGCCGCCGTGAATCACGGCATTGGTGTCGGGATCAGCGGGATCGATGCCGAACGTGCGCGCGAGTTGGGCGCCATAGTCAGATTGAATCGGCGTGAAGCGAAATCGCTTCGCTGCGTCCCGTTTGGCGACGAAGCGGACCCAGCGCGAGCAGAAGATGCAGACGCCGTCGAACAGGATCACGTCGTCGTCAGGCCATTTGGGCATCAGCGATTGTCCAGCATGAGGGGCGCGACCAGGGAATACAGCGTCATGGCTTTTTGCCAGCCGCCGGCTTCAACCCACGCGCAAGGTCGCCGCTCGCGGCTTTGACACCGGCCTCGGTTTCGATCATCCAGTGCCCCTCGCTGCCCACGGCCGGCAGCGCACGAAACTCGACCTTGCCACCGCCGCCGCGAAACGCATCGACCAACGCAAGCGAAAATGCCGGTGCAAAGTAGCTGTCATTGGCGGCAACAAGCCATGTGACGGGGATGCGCGCGGCCTTGCCAAATTCAGCCGCCGCGGCGAGAAGCGTATGCGGCGCGCAGATCCGGTTCGGCTCGTCATTGGCATGGCCGCCGCGCCCCGGCGCAATGGCGATGATGGCGGAGATCGCCTTCGGATCGGCATTCGCGAGCGCCAGCGCGCCCCAACCGCCGGCGGAATGGCCGATCACGATCGCGGCGTCCTTGCGGATAAAATCCTGCTTTCGCACATCCTCCAGCGCGAGCGCGATTTCGTCGGCCGTTGCGCGGCCCGAGCGCACATAGTCCGCCTCGTCGCAGCCACCCTGGTCCTCGACATAGCGGCCGCCTGTTACACCATGGCCGAGCCGTTCCGGCACCAGCACGGCGAACCCGCGCGCGACGAGGAACGCAGCGAGTGCGCGGTATTCCGGCTGAGACATTTGCGCGCGCCGCAACCCATTTTGCGTCGAAGCATGCGCGATCACCGCAAGCCGGAACGGGCCGGCACCCGGCGGACGAAACAGCAGGGCATGAGCGGCGATGTCGGTATCCGGCGACGGCACGCGCCATTGCTGACGGCGAAACGGATCGCCCTCCGCTCCCGACGAACCAAAAATGACCTGAGCGCACACAGGCGGCGCAGTCAGCAAGGCCAGCAGAGCCAGGAGCACGAGAATGTTGGGGAGCCGCATGAATGGCCGGAGGCGAGAAACTGCGACGGTCACACTAGTAGGAACGAATCAATATCGGCGGACTTTCTGCGTTGCCATTGCCGTTCATTCGTTGCCGCAAAGCAGTTTCGCACCGGCGCAGAGCACCCCGGTGCCGTTCGAATCGGCGTCTTGTCTTTTTTCGGTACAACATGGTTCAAATACTGATGCAGAAAGTCCACAGGTTAACCGATAATTAAGGATAGGTCTTGCCGCCGGCGCGGCGACTTGGTTTGATCACGTCCATGAGCACAACCCTGATCGAGGTCCGGCCGGCCAAAGCCGCAGATGCAACTGCGGTGGCGTCCACCCATGACGAAGCCTGGCGCTCCGCCTATCAGGGCATCATTCCCGGCGCCGAACTGGAAAAGCTGATCAATCGCCGCGGTCCGCAATGGTGGGACAGCGCGATCCGCAAGGGCAGCCGCGTCAGCGTGCTGGTGTTCGGCGACAAGATCGCAGGCTATGCCAATTACGGCCGCAACCGCGCCCGCAGCCTGCATTTCGACGGCGAGGTCTACGAGCTCTATCTGCGTCCCGAATTCCAGGGCCTGGGCTTTGGCCGCCGGCTGTTCACCGCAGCCCGCCGCGACCTGATGCAGAGCGGCCTGAAGAGCATGGTGGTGTGGGCGCTCTCGGACAACGAGCCGGCCACCGAGTTCTACCGTGCCTTGGGCGGCCGCATGGTGGCACGCTCCTCGGAGCGTTTCGGGCCGAAGTCGCTCGACAAGGTTGCCTTCGCTTGGACCAATTGAGCTGCTGAAGTCCACCCGGCAGCGTTTCCCTTCCGTCGATACCGTTGCCGCTTGAGCCGGTGATCGCTGGATTCATTATTTCACAAAAACGCGATGGATCGGCGGGCCAAGCCCGCGTATGACAGCGCCAAAATCGCTGCCGGGTGCGATTTAACCTCGGCAACAACGGAGCCTTGAATGCGTATCGATGCGATCTCGATCGGGAAAAACGTCCCCCACGACATCAACGTCATCATCGAAGTCCCC
Source organism: Bradyrhizobium sp. WSM1417 (assembly GCF_000515415.1). Classification (NCBI taxonomy): domain Bacteria; kingdom Pseudomonadati; phylum Pseudomonadota; class Alphaproteobacteria; order Hyphomicrobiales; family Nitrobacteraceae; genus Bradyrhizobium; species Bradyrhizobium sp. WSM1417. The sequence continues at coordinate 1,083,906 of NZ_KI911783.1, read as the reverse complement.
GTGGGCGGCGAACCGATCAAATACGAGATGGACAAGGAAGCCGGCACGCTGGTAGTCGACCGCTTCCTCTACACTCCGATGCGTTACCCCGGTAACTACGGCTTCATCCCGCACACGCTGTCCGATGACGGCGATCCCTGCGACGTCCTCATCATTAACACCCGCGCCATCATCCCAGGCGCGGTCATGAGCGTGCGCCCGGTCGGCGTTCTGTTCATGGAAGACGAGGCCGGTGGCGACGAGAAGATCCTGGCGGTGCCCTCGTCCAAGCTCACCCAGCGCTACGACAAGGTGAAATCGTATTCCGACCTGCCGGACATCACGCTCCAGCAGATCCAGCATTTCTTCGAGCACTACAAGGATCTCGAGCCCGGCAAGTGGGTGAAGATCCTGCGCTGGGGCGGCCCGGAGGATGCACACAAGCTGATCCTCGAAGGCATCGATCGCGAGAAGAAGAAGAAGGCGTAAAGCTACCGCGTCGAGCGATGGTGTGCTCCCTCGCCCCGTTCTTACGGGGAGAGGGTTGGGGTGAGGGGCTGCTGCCGCATAAACGGCAACAGTCGGACTCGCGGAGAGCCCCCTCACCCGATCGCTTCGCGATCGACCTCTCCCCGCAAGCGGGGCGAGGTGAAGAAAACCTACACCGCCGGCTTCGGCAGCCCTGCAATCGCGCAGGCCGCGCGCAACGTGTTCACCAGCAGGCAGGCGACTGTCATCTGACCGACGCCGCCCGGCACCGGCGTGATGGCGCCAGCCACTGCGAGCGCTTCCTGATAGGCAACGTCGCCGACGAGACGCGTCTTGCCGTCGTCCTTCGGGATCCGGTTGATGCCGACGTCGATCACGGTCGCCCCCGGCTTCAGCCAGTCGCCGCGCACCATCTCGGACTTTCCGACCGCGGCGTAGACGAGGTCTGCGCGCTTGACGAGCCCGGGCAGGTCGCGCGAGCGCGAATGCGCGATGGTCACCGTGGCGTTCTCGTTCAGCAACAGCTGCACCAGCGGGCGGCCGACGAGGTTGGAGCGGCCGATGACGATGGCGTTCATGCCTTCGAGCGAAGCATGCACGCTCTTGGTCAAAATGATGCAGCCGAGCGGCGTGCAGGGCGACAGCGCCTCCAAACCGCCGGCGAGGCGGCCGGCATTGTTCGGATGCAGCCCGTCGACATCCTTGGCGGGGTCGATGGCATTGACGACGGCCTCGGTGTTGAGGCCCTTGGGCAGCGGCAATTGCACCAGAATACCGTGCACGGCGGGATCGCGGTTGAGTTTTGCGACCAGCGCCAGGAGATCTGCTTGCGAGACGTCGGCCGGCAGCTTGTGCTCGAACGAGGCCATGCCGGCGGCCTGGGTCTGGGTGTGTTTCGAGCGGACATAGACCTCGCTCGCCGGGTCGCTTCCGACCAAGACCACCGCGAGGCCCGGTACCAGATTGTACTCGCGTTTGACGCGTGCGACCTCGTCCGCGACGCGGGCGCGAAGTTCCGCGGCGATGACTTTTCCGTCGATGATCTTGGCGGTCATGTCAATTCCCTCAGTCTGTCGATTTGGCTGATGCGAGCTGGCGCAGGGCTTCGCCGAGCCGCGCCGGATCGCCGTCGACCGCGATCTGCTTCAGCCGCGAGGTCGCTCCCGACAGGAGTTTGACGCTGGCCTTGGGCACGCCCAGCGATTTCGCCAGCAGCACCAGAACGGCCTTGTTGGCCTCGCCGCCATCGGCGATGGCGCGCACACGCACCTTGAGCACGCTGCGGCCATCGGCCAGTTGCTCGATCCCGTCGATGTCGTCGCGGCCGCCGCGCGGCGTTACCCGCAGCGCGATGCTGATTCCTGCGGCCCCGTAACGCCAAGGTTCCTTGATGACAAGGTTCTTTGGCAACCCAGGGCGCTCCAGCCTGCCTAGATCACGTTCGGGTAAATGTAATACAGGATCACCCGCTCGATGAACATGATGAGCAGGATCAGGATGATCGGCGAGATGTCGAGGCCGCCGAGGCTGGGCAGGAAATTGCGAATCGGCGCCAGGACCGGCTCCGTGATTCGGTACAGGAACTCCGCCACCGCCGACACGAACTGGTTGCGGGTGTTCACGACGTTGAAGGCGATCAGCCAGGACAGGATCGCGGACGCGATCAGCAGCCAGACGTAGAGGTCGAGCACGATGATGACGATGTCGAGAACGGCACGCATGGCTTTTGAAACTCTGGCTTTTGAATAGTCTGGCTTCGGTCGGGATTGACGTCTTTTGCTAGATATCGGTTCCCCCCGGTCCAAACAAGGGAAGTCGGTGCCCGGATGGCTAAAACCGGGTTACAGCCGTCCTTGACTTGACCTTGGCGGGGACTTAAATGGCGCCCGGTTGTCGGCCGCATTGACCAGAGCGGCTTACAAAAGGGGCCATAGCTCAGCTGGGAGAGCGCGTCGTTCGCAATGACGAGGTCGGCGGTTCGATCCCGCCTGGCTCCACCAGCCTTCGCGAGCTACGGCTCGGCAAGCCCGGACAGTCCCTCGTAGCGAAACGAGCGAAGGCTGCCGCGGCGTAGCCCGAAGGGCGAAGCCGGGCTCCATCCGAATCCCTCCCCTACTTCCCCGTAAACCTGGGCGGCCGCTTCTCCATGAAGCTTGCGACCCCCTCCCGGAAATCGCTGCCGTTCAGCGCCACCATCATGTCCCGGTTGGCCGCGATCGTCGCCTCCGCCAGCGTCTGGAATGGCACCTCGTAGAGCTGCCGCTTGATCACGGCCATCGCGCTCGGCGAGACGAAATCGGCGAGGTCGCGCGCATAGGCATAGGTCTCCTCGCGGAGTTTTTCCGGCGAGCAGAGCCGGTTGACCAGCCCGATCCGCAACGCCTCGTCACTCGAAACGCGCCGCGCCGAGAGCAACAGATCCATCGCGTTGGCGTGGCCGACGATTCGCGGCAGCATCCAGCTGATGCCGTGCTCTGCGATCAATCCGCGCCGCGCGAAGGCGGTCGTGAACACCGTGTTGTCGGCGGCAAAGCGCAGGTCGCAATAGAGCGCGTGGACGAGGCCGATGCCGGCGGTCGCGCCGTTGAGCATGGCGATGACGGGCTTTCCGATCGACGGATAGAAGCCATAGCGCGTCTGCCAGTCGGGCCGCCGGTTCATGTCGAAGGGCGGAAGGTTCGACGCGCGCCTGACATCGTCGGGGTCGAGCCCCTTCAATGCGTCCATGTCGGCACCGGCGCAAAAGGCGCGGCCCGCGCCGGTGATGACGATGACGCGGACATTGTCATCGGCGCTCGATGCTTCCATTGCATGGCGCACGTCGCGCTCCATGATGGGCGTCCACGCATTCATGCGGTCGGGACGGTTGAGCGTGATGGTCGCGACCTTGTCGCTGACGTCATACAGAATGTGCTCGTAGGCCACGGCGCTCTCCCTTTGTTTGCCGGCACGCGTTTGCGCGCGCTCATTTCAGCGAGCCTAGCATATCAAGGGAAGAGGCAAGCGCTTGCGCTAAGGCGCGATCACTCGGCGGCTTGCGCCAGAACCGGTCGGCGCGTCAGCCAGCCATCGATGAAGTGATCGAGCCAGGCGCGTTCGGCGGCGTCGTGGACGGCACGATCCGCGAAATGATGATGCAGCTGCCGCGCGCCGGGCGCGCTGAGGCCGTCATAGCCGCGCGTGGTCCAGCGATGCATCATCGCGTAGGTCACGTCAGGATGAAACTGCACGCCGAAAGCGTTGCCGGTGCGGAACGCCTGCACTGGAAAATCATCGCCTTCGGCAAGCAGTTCAGTGCCGACCGGCAGCTCGAAACCTTCGCGATGCCAGTGATAGACCCGCGCCGGCCAATTCGGGCAGAGCCGGTGTCCCGCTTCTGTCGGGCGGATCGGGTAGTAGCCGATCTGGGTCAGCGCATCGGCATGCGGCGCGACGCGAGCTCCTAACTGCTTCGCCAGCATCTGCGCGCCGAGGCAGATGCCGAGGAACGGCCGCTGTTCGCGGAGCGGAATTTCGATCCAGTCGATCTCGCGGCGGATGTAGTCGTCCGGATCGTTGGCGCTCATGGGACCGCCGAAGACCACGGCGCCGGCATGCTGGTCGAGGGTCTCGGGCAGCGGATCGCCGAAGCGGGGACGGCGGATGTCGAGGCGATGGCCGAGCGCGCGCAGCGCATTGCCGACGCGGCCGGGCGTCGAGGATTCCTGATGCAGGATGATCAGAACCGGCAACCGGGTTTCGGAGGCGGCGACATCAGGCGTCCTTCTAGGGAAGGGCACCACTTCTGCGCCACCAAACCTGTTCGTCCGGAACGACATGGTCTTTGCGAGTGCTATCGGTTCAGACCGCCAGCATAACTAAGCGATCGTTAATTTCGTGTGAGTTTGCGCACACACACCCGATAGAAAGCAAGCTCCGGGCCACGACGGACCGAGAGCTCTCTTTACCGTCTTTGCCTCTGAAACCGGCTGGTAGCCGACAGGATGAAGCCGCGCGGGAAGAAGCGCAGTGCGAATGGCACAATCTTGATGCCCAGACCGGGGAGCACTGCCCGCTTGTTGGCCATCAGGCCGCGATAGGCCTGCCGTGCGACATCGGCGGCAGGAACATTGAGAAGGGCCGTATCATGTCCGGACCCAACGCCGGCGCGCGCCTGGAATTCGGTGGGCACCGGGCCCGGGCAAAGGACGGTGACGCGAACGCCGTGCGGTGCAAGCTCTGCCCGCAAGGCCTCGGTGAAGGAAATGACATAGGCCTTGGACGCGTAATAGACCGCCATGCCGGGGCCGGGCAGATAGCCCGCGACCGATCCGACGTTGAGAAGGCCACCCTTGTTCCTGATCAGCTGATCGGCAAAGCGCAGCGACAGATCCGTCAGGGCCCGGACATTGACATCGACGATGCCGAGCTGCTCGACGCGGTCGCGCTCGATTGCGTCACCGAATACGCCGAAGCCGGCATTGTTGACGAGATTGTCGAGCTCCACGCCTTCGGCAGCGAGTGCGGCGGCGATCTTCTCGCCGGCCTCCGCGTCCTCGAGATCGCAGGCGATCACGATCGGCTTCTTGCCGCCCTTGGCGGCGAGCTCGTTCGCGAGCGCCTCGAGCCGGTCCACGCGTCGCGCCGTCAGCGCAAGACGGTGCCCGTTCTCGGCGAACACACGCGCCAGCTCCGTGCCGATGCCCGCCGAGGCACCGGTGATCAACGTTACCCGCTCAGTCACGATTGAAGTCTCTTGATGTAAGTTTTTTGGCCCCGCAATGCTGGAACGAGAGCATAGGCCGAGCGCGGCAGGCAAGCGGCGTCCGCCGCATAGCCACTTGAGCGGGAAACGGGGGAGCAGGAAACCACGGATTTACAGCGGAAATTCGGAACCCCAGGCAGCCCAGAGGCTACATTAAAGTTTCGTCATGTGATCTGCACAACCGTCAATTGGCGGAGTCGGCAAGGGATCACCCCCCGACCGCGTCGTCCTTGACCTGGCCGCCGGCGCGGTCTGCGACCGCGTGCTTCAGGTCGATCCGGTCGCGTTGGGCGATCCCGAGCAGGTCGGAGGCGCGCCAGACCACATTGTCCTCGAACTCGGTGACCTGGCCGTCGGCGTAGACCAGCTCCCACATCATCTGGACGACCCGCTTGCGGCCTTCTTCGTCGAGCGAGCGCATCATGACGCTGGTGAAGTGGTAGAGGTCGACCGCCTCGCCCTCGACCTCCGTCGCATCCGCGATCAGACGATCCGCGGTGCCGCGATCGAGCCCGAAATGGCTTTCGATCAGACTGTGCAACTTGCGCTGCTCGGCAGCCGTCGGCTGGCCGTCCAGCGATATCACATGAACCAGCAGCGCGGTCGCCGCCAGCCGGTAGTCACTATCACCGAATGCGCGGTCCTGGGCATGGGGAGCAACAATGTCGGCGATGAATTGGCGCAGGCCGTCGAGCATAAGGTCCTACCGAAATCGATGAAGCCGCGGAGCGCGGCCGCTACCAGCATTATATGAGCAGGAAACTCAACCGGCGCAACGTGCGTCAGTTCCGCGCGCTGCATTACGTTTCGGCAATCTCTTCGCCGTTGCCGGGCTGACGGCGAAGGTTTGGCGCGAACCTGCCTCCACAACGTCATTGCGAGCGCAGCGAAGCAATCCAGAATCTTTCCGCGATGACAGTCTGGATTGCTTCGTCGCAAGTGCTCCTCGCAATGACGGAGACCGTAGGGACCGTCGTCCCTCACGGTATCTCGTACACCACCATCTTGTCGGCGATGCCGCGCAGTGCGGCCTGCTTCTGGATTGGCCTGATTTCGCGCTGCTTGAGGACTTCGGCGACCGCCGGTGCATCCAGCACCGGGCCGGTGATGTGGATCTCCTGCGCGGTCGAGAGGCTCTGCACGCGGGCGGCGATGTTGACGGTCTGGCCGAAATAATCCTGCCGCTCGTTCAGCATCACCGCGAGACACGGACCCTCGTGGATGCCGATCTTGACGATGAGATCGGCAGTGCCGCGCTTTTTGTTGAGCTCGTCCATCGCCGCGCGCATCCGCAAACCCGCTGCGATCGCATGCTCGGGACGGACGAAGGTCGCCATCACGGCATCGCCGATGGTCTTCACCACCGCGCCCTTCTCCGACGAGATGATCTCGAGCAGCGCGTGGAAATGCGCGCGCACGAGGTCGAAGGCGGCGAGGTCGCCGACGCGCTCATAGAGCGCGGTCGAGCCCTTCAGATCGGTGAACAGGAAGGTCAGCGAGGTGATCTGGAGCCGCTGGTCGAGACTGAGATTGTCCGCCTTGAACACATCACGAAACGTCTGGTTCGACAGCATCCGCTTGGCGGTCAGGAACGGTTTGCGCTTGCCGATGAGGTGATGGAGCGCCTCGGCCGCGATGAACACCGACGGCAGCACGCGCACGCCGGCCTGGTTTTCCAGCGACAGCCGCAGCGGGCCCGGCCGCATGGTCGTGGTTCCCGTCGGCGCCTGCACCCTGTTGTACATGATGGCGAGCTGCTGACGGTCCTTGGTCGGCTCGCCCTGCACGTCGATGAAATGGGCGGCGTGCGTCACCGGTTCGAAGATGATGATGAAATCGTTCGGCAGTTGCAGCGACATGGTCGCCTTCTCGCCCGCCGGCAGCTCCATCGTATCCAGCGTCACCTCATTGGCGAGCGTCGCAAACGATTCCTTGTTGAAGTCGACGCCGGAACTCCAGAACACCTGCTTGAAGTACTCCCAGACCGGAAGCGTATCAGGATCATGCGCCGCAATGCGCCGGACACGTGAATTGACGGTGAAGGAGACCTCGACCTGATCGTCGACGGAGGCCTTGTAGCCGCAGGCGCACAGCGCACAATGATAATCGTCGGGTTTGAGCGCCTTCAGGGTGGAGTGCGCCCCCAACACGCCGCCGCAGCCCGGGCACAGCACATTCCAGCCCAGATCGAACAAGCCAAGACGTGCCGAATGCAGGAATGCCGAGATCGCGTGCTCTTCATCGAGACCGTGCTGCCTCGCGAAATCGAGGACATTGACGCGGTTGAGTTCGTGATCCTCGCCATCCTCGATGAGGCGCGTGATGGCATCGACCACTTTCGCATCGGCGGTCTGCTTCAGAACGGAAAACTGGGCCTGGACGTCGCTCATGGCGTAACTCTATCTGATGTGGATCACGCCGTCGGCCAGGCGAACGCCTGTCACCGACGCGTGATCCGGAACAGGGGCGAACGGTCCGGCTGGGTCGTGACGACGCCGAGCGGGATGACAGGGCTGGTATCGGCAAGCTCGACACGGAACGCGCCGATCAGCCGGCCCAGTGCCAGCACGGATTCAGCTTGCGCGAAGGGGGCGCCGACGCAGACCCGCGGACCCGCGCCAAAAGGCAGATAGGCAAACCGATCGGGCGCTTCCGTCGACATGAAGCGTTTTGGAATGAACGCGTTCGGCTGATCCCACAGCTTCTCGTGCCGGTGCAGCAGCCACGGCGCGATCATGATGATGTCGCCCTTGCCGATGGCGACGCCGGCCGCGTTATCCTTCTCGCGCGCGGCCCGGGCGATCAGGAAGGCCGGCGGATAAAGCCGCATGGTCTCCTCGATCGCGGCGCGGGTGAACTTCTGACGATCGATGTCGGCCATGCTGTCGAGGTGTTCGCCACGCGTCTCGGAGGCGATCTCCTCCTGCGTATCGGGATCGAGCGCGAGCAGATAGAGCGCCCAGAACAGCGCGGTCGCCGTGGTCTCGTGACCCGCGAGGATCATGGTCGCGACTTCGTCGACCAGTTGCTCGTCCGAAAAGCCTTTGCCGGTTTCAGGGTCGCGCGCCTCGTCCATGAGATCGAACAGATCGCGCGGCGGCGCGCCGTCCTTCTTGCCCATCTCACGCCGCTCGGCGATCAGCATCGCGACGAATTCGGTCCAGCGCTTGCGGAAACGGGCGCGGGCAAAATCCATCGGGCTTGGCCAGGACAGCGGCAGCACCATATCGAGTAAGTACGGCCGTCCGAGTCGGGCTCCATACTCCATGACAAAGTTGCGCAAGGTCGGACCATGACGGTCCATGCCGAACGAGAACATGGTGCGTCCGGCGATCTCCAGCGTCATCCGCTGCATGATCTCGCGCAGATCGACCGGCTCGCTCGTTTGCAAGTCGAGCTTCGCGATAGTCTCGTCGAGCACCGCCGTCATGTGCGGAACGAGATTTGCCGTCGCCCGCGGCGTGAACGCCGGCGCGAGGGTGCGGCGCTGAAACGTCCACGAATGACCCTCCGCAATCAGAAGACCGTCGCCGAGCACGGGACGAAGCATGCGGATGCCCGCCGGAGTGCGCGAATAATTTTCGTAATTGCTGAGCAGGACATGCCGGATCGCATCCGGCCGGTTCAGGATGAAACTGTTGCGGAAGAAGAAGCGGCCCTCGATAACGTCTTCCTCGTAGGCGCGCTGCCCCCAGGTCGCGATCATGTTCCGCTTGATCACGGCAAGCCGGCCGAGGAACGACATGTCGTCGGGCGCACGCGGCGGCGTCGGAGGGACGATGGGCCGACGCACACTGGCGATGTTCATGGCTCTCTCCCGCAGAGGTAACGCAGGCAATTAGCTAGTAAGTGAGCTCGGCAATCGCAATCCTGTTCTCGGAGGCAGGCCAGGCGCGTGCCACAATTCGTTCTTCGCCAAATTGGGCCACGATGTTACGCCCGACCTCGCCGGCCGGAAGGCGCAGTGTTGCTGTCGAATCCGTGGGCACACCCGATTTGACGTCCGCCGGCTCCTTGCCGTCGAGCAGCACCACATCCCGCGGCAGGCCGAAATAACCGCGCGGACGCGACATGATCACGACGGCCCCGGCGTCCTTGTCCGCGGGCCCGAGCGGACGCGCGGCGCGCAGGTGAACGACGTCGGACGAGCGCGGGAAGGGCGAGCGGTAGATGTGCGTCGTCGGCGCATCCGGCGATGCGAGGGCAAATTCGAGCGACCAGGAAGGCTCGACCTGCGCCGGTCCCCAGCGGCCGTCGGCGCCGGTCTTCGCGCTGTACACGGCGCTACCCTTGCGCTCCCCGGTATCAGGATCGACGCGGAATATCTCGACGGTTGCACCCGCCACCGGGCGATTGGTCGACACGCCGCCGGGCGTGCCGGTAACCAGGCCGCTCAACTTCACGCCCTGCTCCGGCACAATCGCGATGCGCGCGGGCTCGCGGCCGGCGATGAACTTATAGATCTCGCGGAAGGCCCGAGGGTGAAACGCCACCTCGCGATGATCGAGGGCGCCGAGCACGAGGTTGGTGGCCCCCTTCAACTCCGGACCTTCGACGCTGACGCCCGTTGGCGTACCGGGCTTGCCGATGAAGCGGCCATCGGCCTGCGCGTATTTGTCCATGCCGTCGCTGCGCAAGGTCAGGAAGGCAACCCCTGGTGTCACCTCGCTCTCGCCCTCATTGAGGCCGCGCAGGAACGCGCCGCGGCCGTTGAACTCGCTGTTGGGCTGGTCGTCGGTCGCGAACACGCCGTGATTGGGCGTGCCGCACAGCACGGCATGGCTGACATCGCCGGAACCGCCGTTTTTGATCACGTTGCGGATGGCATAGCCGCCGCGCGAGCTGCCGACCAGTGCCACGCGGGCCGCGCCGGTGCGGCGCTTCAGTTCGGCTATGGCGGCGGCGAGCTCGCGGCGCTGGTCCTCGGTCGAGGAGCGGCCCGCCTGTTCGACCTGGTCGTCACTTCGTGCATTGGGATCGGTGAAATTGATCGCCGCCATGCGGTCGCGCGCGATGCCGTTGGATTCCATCCGCCACATGGTGGTCATCCAGAGCGCGTCGTAATCACCATTGCCGTGGACGAACAGGATCGGAGGCACCTCGCTCGGCGGGGCGGATGCCGTTTGGGCCAGCGCGCCCGTCCGCAAGCTCGCAACTGCGAAGGGCAAGCTGCCGGCCCCTTGCAAGATCATCCGTCGTGACAGCTTCATCTGTTCCTCCCCCGCAAAACATCTCTGTGCACCGCTTATACCGGCCTAACCACTGGACAGCGAAGGACTTTCGCGGGCATCACTGAACTTGCCGGAATCGCCCAAAGACCACTCCAAGACAACGTCAAGACCACTTCTGCCAGCCCATTTGGAAGGGGATATGACCGAGCAGACGAACCGCCAGAAAATTGCGGCCGACGGTATCATGGCGCCGCTGCGGTACACCGTGTTCCGGCGCATCTGGCTCGCCAGCCTGCTCTCCAATCTCGGCCTGCTGATCCAGGGCGTGGGCGCCGCCTGGGCGATGACGCAGATGGCGGCCTCGGCGGACAAGGTGGCGCTGGTGCAGACCGCTTTGATGCTGCCGATCATGCTGATCTCGATGCCGGCTGGCGCCATCGCCGACATGTATGACCGCCGTATCGTGACCCTGATCGCGCTCATGATCGCGCTGACTGGCGCGACCGCGCTCACGGTCCTGGCCTGGCTCAACTACATTTCCCCGGAAACGCTGCTCGTTTTCTGCTTCGTGGTCGGCAGCGGCAACGCGCTGTTCGGTCCGGCCTGGCAGTCCTCGGTCAGCGAGCAGGTGCCGCCCGATGCCCTGCCGTCGGCTGTCGCGCTGAACGGCATCAGCTACAACATCGCGCGCAGCTTCGGCCCCGCGGTCGGCGGTGTCATCGTCGCCGCGCTCGGTGCGGTGGCGGCGTTTGCGTGCAATGCGATCCTCTATTTGCCGTTGCTGGTGGTGCTGCTGCTCTGGCGCCGCAACACCGAACCCTCGCGCCTGCCGCGGGAGAAGCTCAACCGCGCCATGGTGTCGGGCTTCCGCTACATCACCAATTCGCCGCCGATCAAGATCGTGCTGTTGCGCACGCTAGTCATGGGCCTGATCGGCGGTGCCATCATGGCGCTGATGCCGCTGGTCGCGCGCGATCTGCTGCATGGCGGCGCGCAGACCTACGGCATCATGCTCGGCGCTTTCGGGATGGGCGCCGTGGTCGGTGCGCTCAACATCCACGAATTGCGCAAGCGCATGAGCGGCGAAGCTGCGATCCGCGCCTGCACCATCTCGATGGCGTTTGCGATGGCCGCGCTCGCCGTGAGCACCGAGCCGGTCCTGACCGCGGCTGCGCTGGTGCTCGCCGGCGCGGTCTGGATGGCCGCCATCGCGCTGTTCAATATCGGCGTGCAGCTTTCGGCGCCGCGCTGGGTCGCGGGCCGCTCGCTCGCGGCGTTCCAGGCCTCGATTTCCGGGGGCATCGCGATCGGCGCCTGGGGCTGGGGCCATCTCACGGACTATGCCGGCGTCGAGGTCGCGCTGCTGACGGCCGCCGGGCTGATGCTGATCTCGCCGGTGCTGGGGATCTGGCTCGCGATGCCGCGCGTCGGCGCCCGCAACGAAGACGCCGATGTGCTGGCCGATCCTGAAGTCAAGCTGTCGCTCACGGCACGCAGCGGGCCGCTGGTGGTCGAGATCGAATACCGCGTCGCCCAAGAGAACGCCCGCGCCTTTCACAACGTGATGCAGGACGTGCAGCTCTCCCGCCAGCGCAACGGTGCCTATGGCTGGTCGATCGCGCGCGATATCGCCGATCCCGAATTGTGGACCGAACGCTATCATTGCCCGACCTGGCTCGATTATCTGCGCCAGCGCAACCGCTCGACCCAGTCCGAACGCGCGCTGCATCAGGAGGCGATCGATTTCCACATCGGCCCCGACCCGGTGCGGATCCGCCGCATGCTCGAGCGTCCGTTCGGCTCGGTGCGCTGGAAAGAGGAGACGCCGGACCAGGCCGCAAGTGAGGTGCTGCCCGTGGTCGCCACCGCGGCGGGAAGCAGCACGTAGGTTTGGCGAGTCCGTAGCGACGCCTTATTGCCCGTGATCTGTCAGCACCTTGTCGCAGCCTTTGGTGAGCCGCGTACGGTTCTCCTTGAGGCAGGCGAGCACAGCCTGATCGCCATTGTTCATCACCGGGCGGCAGAAGCGCGTCACGTCGCGTGCGCAGGCGTCGTGTCCGGGCTGCTGCGCTGACGCAGCCGATGCAAACAGGATCAATGGAATGATGAAAAGAAATCTGGTCATCGCGTAATGCCTCTTACCCGGAAGATGTGCGGGGGAAGCTAGAGCGACGATCCCGAAGCCGCAACGGCTTTATTGACAGGCGGGCCTGCGCCGCCGCGTGGCTCCGGCATTCACGCCGGGGCACATCGCGAGGGGAGCTAACCGACGCAACGAGCGATCGTTGCTGTTACTGACCGTCTCTTACTGACTGTCCTGGGCGTCAGCGACCTTGCGTGACGCGCCACCCTTGGCGAGGTCCTTGTCCATCACCGCACGGCAGCCGGCGCTCAGATCCGAACGATGCTTCATCATGCACGCCGTGATCTTCGGGATGTTCGGGATTTCCGATGAGCACAGACGGAAGGCGTCGCCGGTGCACTGCTGCTGCGCTTCGGACGAGAAGGCGAAGCTCGAGCCGGTCGAGGCGATCGAGACGATGGCGGCAAAGCCCAGAGCCAGGCTGGTGTCGCGGATCTTGCTACTCAAGGACTTGGTGTTCAGAGACTTGGTGTTCAGCGACTTGGTCATTTGAAGCTCCCATTGGCACCGCTGGAAGCGGGCCCGTTGTTGATGGGATTGACCATGCTCCAGCAAAACAGTTTCGACTGTGATGACGGTCACGGGAGGGGGCATCTCTGTGACTTCGGTCACTTTGGCGCACATCGCTGAAATTCCTTCGGATCCGCTGTCGTGTTGGTGTCACGTTAACTGTTCCTTCGCATTAATGGCTCGTCGAGCGGGAAATTCCGCCGGTTTGGTTGCGTAATTGGAAAGAATAGCGATGCGTAATGCGTTGGGCCTGATGCTGGCCAGTGTAGTTGCGGCGGTCGTGATTGCCGCCGGCGGTTGGTTTTATTATTCCTCGCGCGCCGACCAGGCCGCTCCCAAGACAATTGCCGCCCGTGCCGCCGATCCATTGCCGGCACAGGCGAAGCTCGCCGCCAAGGACGACGTCGCGACCACGGCGGCGATCGCGGCCAAGCCGGCGGCAGCCGCCCCGGCGCCCGCACCCGCGCCGATGCCGGTTCAGCAGAAATCGACCTGCGCCAACCCCAACGCGCTCGGCGTCTCCCGCGTGGTCGAGATCGACACCACCGGCGGTCCGGGCTTCGGTTTCGATCATTTCAAGCAGTTCGACTTCCTCACCGACAAGGAGGTCGTGCTGACGTTCGACGACGGCCCCTGGCCGGTCAACACGCCGGCCGTGCTGAAGGCGCTCGCGGATGAATGCACCAAGGGCCTGTTCTTCTCGGTCGGCAAGCATGCGACCTACCATCCGGAAATCCTGCGCCAGGTGCTGGCGCAGGGCCACACGGTCGGCGCGCACACCTGGTCGCACGTCAATCTGAACGGCAAGAAGATGACGGAGCAAATGGCCAAGGACGAGGTCGAGAAGGGCTTTAGCGCAGTGAGATTTGCGCTCGGCACCAATCCCGCGCCGTTCTTCCGCTTCCCGCAGCTTCAGCACAATCCGGCGATCGTGAGCTATTTCGGCACTCGCAACGTCGCGATGTTCTCGACCGACATCGACTCCTTCGACTTCAGGAAGGGCGCGACGCCGGAGAAGATCATCGAGACCGTGATGACCAGGCTCGACAAGCTCGGCAAGGGCATCATCCTGATGCACGACTTCCAGAAGCACACCGGCGAAGCCATGCCGGCGCTGCTCGCGCGATTGAAGGCCGGCGGCTACAAGATCGTGCAGATGAAGGCCAAGACGACCTTCCAGACACTGCCGGAATATGACGAGGCGCTGCTGAAGGACCTGAAGGTGCCGACCTCGAGCGCGCGTCCGATCGGGAGCGTGGTGCAGACGGTTTCGCAGTAAGCGCCGATCAAATCCAAAACTCTTGCGTCATGGCCGGGCTTGTCCCGGCCATATGCTTTTTGAGAGCAGGCACCTTACCAGTAGATGCCGTGGCGATGCAGCTCACCGATGATGCGGCCTTCGGTCCAGCTGCGCTTGTGCTTCGGCTTGTCTGCCTTGGCCGTCGTCTTCGCGGCGGGTTGGGTCGTCGTCGCGGGCGCTGAGGCCGTGGTGGTCGTCGGTGTTGGTGTGGCGGCCGCCGCAGGCGGAGTGAGCGAAACCGCTGGCGGGCGATCGAGATATTTCGGAGCTTCGGCGGCTGGCGCTGCTTCGCTCACCTGCGTCGGCGCGGCAGCAAGCGCCGGCGCCGTTTGCTGAACCGAAGCCGGCTCGCTCACCGCGGACAGCGACAGGCTGCGCGGGCCTCCGGCCTGGGCAGAGGCCGAGACCAGCACCATGGCGGCCACCAGAATGATCTTGCGCATATGAAATCTCCCCGTGTTTGGCGTGAGCTGGACACTAGGGGAGCCGCGCTCGGGGTAATGTGATGCGAATCACGCCGGCGGCATCCCTCGCATCTTCATTGGCTACCGCCGAACGCTGAGCTCCCGGATCGCAAAACCAAGGTCGCGGGGATCGCCCGGGAAATGCGTGACGGCATTAGTGTCCAATTCGACCACGAGCGTCTCGTCGCTTGCGAATCGATCCAACGGAAATGACAACGGGCTTGCGGGCACGACGCCTTTGTAGATTTCACGCCCATTGATCTTGACCAGGAATTCGTTGCCGGAGATCGGCATGGGCCACAATTCGAGCTTCAACGTGCGCGCCGGCATCACAGGCTTGTTCGGAATCTCGAGGCGCGCGTTCGGCGATGCCCATTGCAGCGCACCGCCAGGGATCATTTCCTTGCCGAAAAGGCCGCGCGTTGCGATCCCCGGCGGGGCTTCCGTGCCGACCTCAAGCACATTGCGTTGCCCATCCATGAATTCGCGCGAAGACCGGTCTGTGGCCACGGATATCAGCCGCTGCCCCGGATTGGCCGTGAGCCGTCCGGACGCCACCAGACAGTCGAACTTTTCAAAGCCTTCGGGAAAATACGGCCGCCCCGCCCTGTCGGGCCAGGACATGATTCTCGGCGCCGCCCAAGGCACACGAAGCTCCGCTGCGAGCCGGCGCAACAAATTGTGCATCATCGGATTCGCAACATCGATGACGAGTCCGTTGCAGCTCTTGATGTCCGCCGACAGGCGATTGTAGTCCCAGTCGAGAGACGTCGCCTTTTGCGCGTTGACCTGCGCGGCGGCGGTCGGAAGACCCGGAAGACCCGCGCCCACCGCTTGCATCACTAGCAGCGGCCGTAATATGCCAAGGCCGAGGTGAACAGCCACGACGGCAACGGCGGCAACGGCGTCTGGATTCCGCCGCTTCGCAGCCAAGGGCGCCAAGGGAGCCAAGGGAGCAATGACAAGAGTGAAGAGCATCGGCGTTGCCATCGCCAGGCCCTTGCCTGCGGCCCAGCCATGTCCGGCGGCGAGGATGGCAATGGGCACGAGGCATCCGGCAAGGCTGCCTGCCAGGAGTCGCGCGGCGCTTCCGTCCGGCTCGGCGCGCCAGATCGTCCACGCTGTTCTTGCAATCCCCCTCAACAGCACGAACAGAAAGCCATAGAGCAGCAATTTGCACGCGACCGCCACCGCGGCGGGCCAACCCGCCGACGGCAGCACCGCATAGAGGCCGAGACCCGCAAGCGCGGATTCAACGGGCAATGAGAACCAGGCGTTCGCCAGTTCTCCGATACGACTGTCGGGACTGGCGATGACATCGAGAAAGTTCGCGTCGCTGCCGAACAGGTAACGCTGATAGTACTTCCACCAGTCGGGCGGGTTGATCGCTGCATGACTCAGCTGGCGGACGACATAGGCAACCGTGCCGGACCAGAGCGGGATGCACGCGAGCAGCGATATTCCCACACCCGCCGCCAAGCCTGACGCAGCCACGGGCAAGGCCTTGCGCGAGGCGCGATGCCAGCAGCCCATCGCGGCCGCAACCGCCGCGGCGGGACCGTAGATCGTCAGCGATTCCGGGTAGAGAAAGAACGCGCCTGTCATCAAGGCCGCAAAGACCGCTCCCAACCGTATGATCGAGCCGGGCATCTGCCCAAAGCGATTGTGGTCGAAGGCGAAAGCCACGAATGCGAGCAGGAGCAGGAAGATCGGCTGCGTCGCAAGCTGCGACCAGGCGTTGATATCGAAGACGTACTGCTCGAAGAATCCGATCGTAAGCGCGGCGGCGCACGCAAACCCCAGCCAGCGCCGCATCGAGAGCGCGTTGACAAAGACGAACAGCGCCGCAAACAGCATGTTGAGCTGCATGCCGACCATATACGGATAGGCGCAATCGACGACATCGCCGCGACTGATGGCGGCGATTGCCGCATGGATCATCGACACGGCGCCGCGATAGTCGACAAACTTCAGCGCCATCACTGAAATTGGATTGGAGTTCGTCTCGTCGGCGCCCTGGACTGCCAGGGTTGCGTGGTCGAGCACCCGATACGAAACCGAGGAGCCCACGTACAGCATGTGATCGTAGACGTTGGCCTGGAAAACGCGGAAGCGCGCGCCTCCGGTCCAGCCGGGAGCAAGACACACCATCGCAATCGCCGCGACCGCTATCGCCATCGCAAGCCGGCGTCCGAACGATGGCTCGGGCCGCCGACGCAGCGCCGGTAAGCGCATTGCGGCGGCAATGACAAGACCGGCGATTGCCATCGCAAGCAGCGTCACCCATGGAGCGACGCCGGAGAGATACAGGACCGCGGTTCCTGCGGCGAGAAGGCCGAAGCCAAGCGGCGGCGCGAGCGCCCAGCGCACAGCAAACCGGTCAGACGGCAGAAGCAGGGAGAACGGAAGACCAATGGCGCCGCACGTCAGCGCGACGAGCCCAACCACCAGGATATCGTGCATGCTGCCTCGCGCCGCCGCATTGCCTTTAGTTTCGGCCGTCCGGACGCGCTGTCAATCCAAGGCAAATGACCAAAGCGCGCGGCACGCGGGCCGCGAAGCATTGTCAGCTTCATGCACTATGATCTGGGATATTTCGACCTGGAGCAGAAAACCCTGCAACCTCTCGACAACCCGTTCGGCACGAGGCTGTCACCCATGTCTTAGGTACGTTTACCCATGTCTTCGGGCCGGACAATCAAGGCGCTGGTGCCGCAAGAGGGATTCGAACCCCCGACCCCGTCATTACGAATGACGTGCTCTACCAACTGAGCTATTGCGGCGAACCATGCCGGGGCCCGCGCGAGGCCGGTCCCGTTACGCGCGCTCCTGATATCGGGCATGGCCCGAATTGGCAAGGTGGAGCCGGCTCCGAAATGCCGCTCACCCGCCCCAGCGAGACCAGAATCCGCGCCAGCCGCCGGCCTGGGCCTTTGCGTGGTCCCGGGGCGTGCCGATTTGTTCCGCAAATTCATCGCTCGGACCCTCGTCGTCGATCCCGGGATCATCAGGGGCGCGGACGATCGGGATGACGGCGGGAATAGGTGCTGGTGCAGGTTTGCCGAGTTCGGCGCGGGTCCGGAACACTGGCGTTGCCGCCGCCGGCGATGATTCGGCGACCTCAGGGGCCGGTTTGACCGGCTCGGCGGGCGTGACGACCGGCTCTTCCTTGGCTGTTTCCTTGACAGTTTCCCCGGCGATTTCCTTTGAGATTTCCTTGTCCTCAAGGGGTGGCGAATTGTCCTGCGCGGCAGGCACCGGATCCGGCGCCATGACAGCCGGTTCCGCCGGGCTTTCGCTCGGGGCCGCCGTCACCCGCTTCGGTGGCGGAGCCGCCAGCATGGCTTCCTCGAAGGCTGAGGATTCGATCATCGCGCCCCTGTCGGAAGGAAGACTGGCGACCGGCGTCTGCCACTGGAACGCGTCGAGGCGGCCAGTGACCGGGGACACCGGACGCCAGCGATCGCTGACATAACCGTCCGCGGTCCAGGCTGGATCATGGCGGGCGCGCACCGCGCGTAAGGTCCAGGCGCGGGCCCGACCGCCGTCACCATGCTCGGTACGCTCGATCTCCGCCATCAGCAGTGCCACGCGCTGGGTCGGATCGTTGACGTAAGGCGCCAGCACCTCGCGCGCACGGGCGAACTCGGACGCATCGATCGCGGCGCGCGCGATCGCCAGTTGGCCCTCGATATAACCAGCCTTTTCGGCAGGAATCTTGGCCGCAAGCGTCTCGACCCGCTGCAAGCGCTGCCGCGCGGAATCGCCGAGCTTCACATGCGCATAGGCATCCGCGAGATCAGGATGCGGATTGGCGAGCCAGGCGGTTTCCACCAGCTTCATGGCGCGGCGCACCTGATGCGCCTCGCTCTCGAATTTTGCAGCGAGCACTGCGGCCGGAACCAAGGTCGGCGCGAGCTTGACCGCCTGCATCACGCTCTCGCGCGCGACGTCGCGGTCCATCGTTTCCAATTCCAGCGCGCGGGCGGCGAGCAGCACGCCGCGCTGGCGGCGATAGGCTTGCTTGTCGATCAGGCCCGCGGACAGATTCGAATCGAGGATCGCGAGCGCGCCGCTCCAGTCGCCGCGCGCGCAGCGGAAGCCGAGCACCGCATGCGAGGCCCAGGTCGAGGACGGCGACAGCTTGATCGCTTCCTCGGCGATCATCACCGCGCCGACCGCATCGTCGGCGCGCTGCGCCTCGATGAACAGGCCGCGCAGACCGAGCAGGCGCGTGTCCTCGCGCTCGGCCATGGCACGGAAGACGCGCTGGGCCTCGTCGCGATTGCCGTCGAGCTGCGCGGATTGCGCATGCAAGAGAAGCGCGAGCGGATCGTTTGCGGCCAGCCGCCGCGCGGTATCAGCGTGACGACGAGCAAGCGCGGTATCGCCATGGCCGATCGCAAGCAGGCCGTGGGTGATGGCGTGGCGGCCGCGCGCATGACGCTTTTCGTGACGACGGCGGCGCAGACGCCCCGGGGCGCGCCAGACCATCGTCAGCAGGCTCCATACCAGCACGACTGCCGCGGCAAAGAGGCCAAGCAAGAACACGAATCGGGGAAGCGTCGTTGTGGCGCGGAAACTGCCTGCGGTCAGGACGAGATCGCCGGGCTGGTCGGCAACCCAGGCCGCGCCGGCCGCCGCCAGCGCGATCAGGACGAGGAAGAGGACGATGCGAAGCATGACGATCCCTATACGCGCTGATTGTTGCGCGAACCTTTATTGACCAGGCTTGACGAGATCCGCCATGGCGGCGTCGGCGAATTTGCGTGAGGCGGCGAGCGCGGCGTCACGGGCATCGGCCTTGTCGAGCCAGGCTTGTGCCGGTGCACGATCGGCCTCGGGCAGCGTCTTCAACTCGCGCCGTGCCTCGACGAAATCGTTGCGCAGCGCAGCCGCCGTCACCCGCGCGACGATGGCGCCGCGGTCGTTGCCGACCCCGTCGGTACGCTCGATGCGGACGAGTTTCGAGGCCCCCGCCTGAAGACGCTCGACGATGCCGGTGCCGCTGGCCGGGGCTTCCGCCGGCGGCGACAATTTCGGCACGATGCTGAGGAGCTCGCGACTGAGCGCGACTGGCGTCGGAATGCCTGACGATGCAAAGGTGTCGAGCGGCTTCAGCATATCCGGCTTTGCTGCCAGCGACCGCGCGGCGGCGAGCTGCGATACGTAAGCATCGCCGTGGCGAACGGCGACGTCGAGCAGAGCCGCTGCCACCACATGGCGCAACGGTTTGTCGTCCATCGTCTTTGCGTCGGCGATCTTCTCGCTTTGCTGCGCGAGTTCGGCACGTTCGGTCTTGCTGGCACGCTCGAGCTGCGCGAGGCGATCATTGAGGGCGGCAATATCTGGCGCGGCAGCAGATGGCGCCGATTTCGTGTCGTTGAGGGCGCCCGCGGTCTTGTCGGACTGCGCGCGCAGACTGGCGATGTCGCTGCGCAGGCTCGTTGCGGATTTCTCCAGCGCATCGAGTCGCGCCACCACGGCCGGATCGGTGGCAGGCTTGCCCGCCTTGGCTTCGACTGCGGCCACGCGCCCGCTCAGCGCCTCGACGGCTGCGCCCGTCACTTGCGGAGCAGCCGGGGGCGCCTGCACCGCAGGCCAGCCCAGCATCCAGCCGACCGCGATCACAATGGCGGCTGCCACGGCGCCGGAGAACGGAGCGATAACCCAGGGTGAAATTGACGGCGATACCGATGCGGACGCAACGGATGACTCTTCCTCGGCAGGTTCGGGCTGCGGCTCGGCATGAGCTTCTCCAGACTTTGCCTCTTGAGACTTTTCCTCCTGAGAGTTGCCCCCTTCGGATTTGGCTTGCTCATGCGCGGCCTGTTCGGTCGCTGCCTCAGGCTCGCCCGCCACCTCCTGCGGCTGGGTCGAGACCTCGGTTGCCTGGAGGTCGATGGTGGGCGGGATGCGCTTGGCGCGGCCGGACTCGGGAGCCAATCCTGCGTCTTCAGGCTTGTCGTCGGCCATCGTGACGGTTCCTCACACTTACATGCCCTGAACGAACGGATCCGATTGCGTCGGATTCGGCCCGACCTCTTACGCCAAACGGGTGCGCAAAGCACGCTCCAAGGTGTCAAATAAGGCATTTTCGTCCGGCGTCGCCGCCACCAGAACCTGCGAGGCACCGGCCTCGCGCAGCACGCCGGCGACCGTCTCGGACAGGCAGCATTGCGGGATCGCCAGAGCCGAGATTTCGACGCCTTCGCCCCGCGCGGCCTCCAGGAAAGCCCGCGCACTGCGCCGGGAGTAATGCAGCACCGCCTCGATCCCATGGGCGGCAAAGCCCTCACAGACATCGCGCGGCAACAGTTTGACCGGCGCCATGCGATAGGTCGTGTGCGTGACGACGTTGAAGCCTTCGGCGCCCAGCTCACCGCCGAGATCGCGCGACAGATCCGCGCCCGCGAGATAGAGCAACGTGCTCTTTTTCTTCAGCCGCTTGTCGCGCGCGCTCTGCATCACCTTGTCGCGCAAGGCCGCGGCATCGCCGCCGGCGACGGCAACCTCGGCAAAGCCGGCATCGCGCGCGGCGACGGCCGTGTGCTCGCCGACCGCGAACAGCGGCAGCTCCAGCAGACCAAGGTCCCGCAATTGCGGCGCGACGGCACGGATCGCATTGGCCGATGTGACAATGACGGCGCTGTAGCTTGTTTCACTCTCGGGATGGAAGGCGACCGGCTCGAACTTGAGCACCGGCGCCAGCAGCACCACATGCCCCCGTGCCCGCAGATTTTCCGACGTCGCCTCATTGTCGGGATGGGGCCGTGTGACAAGAATGGACATCGCTTGTGTTCCCGAACCACGTGGCGGTGGCGCTTTCACGAGGGACGGCCGCGCGTGACGATTGCGTTGGCCGACCCCGGAATGCTACCGGACGTACCAGAACTCTGCTTTGCGGATGAGCGCAAGGGGCGTGAGAAGGCGCAAATTGGATAGCAATTCGCCAATGCTGGTACTGGGCATCGAAACCACCTGCGACGAGACCGCCGCGGCGGTAATCGAGCGTGCGCCTGACGGCAGCGGCAAGATCCTGTCCAATATCGTGTGGTCGCAGGTCGAGGAGCATGCCCGTTTCGGGGGCGTGGTACCGGAGATCGCGGCCCGCGCCCATGTCGACCTGCTCGACGGCATCATCGACCGCGCCATGACTGAGGCCGGCATCGACTTCGCCCAGCTCGACGGTGTCGCGGCCGCCGCAGGCCCGGGACTGATCGGCGGCGTCATCGTCGGGCTCACCACCGCGAAGGCGATCGCGATGGTGCACGACACGCCGCTGGTCGCGGTGAACCATCTGGAAGCGCATGCGCTGACACCGCGCCTGACCGACGCACTCGAATTTCCCTATTGCCTGTTTCTCGCCTCGGGCGGCCATACCCAGATCGTTGCCGTCACCGGCGTCGGCCAGTATGTGCGGCTCGGCACCACCGTCGACGATGCGATCGGCGAAGCCTTCGACAAGGTCGCGAAGATGCTGGGCCTGCCCTATCCGGGCGGGCCGCAGGTCGAGCGCGCGGCAGCCAACGGCGATCCGGCGCGATTTGCGTTTCCGCGGCCGCTGCAGGGACGCCCCGACGCCAACTTCTCGCTCTCGGGATTGAAGACGGCGGTGCGCAACGAAGCGAGCCGGTTGGCCGAGATCACGCCGCAGGACGTCAGCGATCTCTGCGCGAGCTTTCAGGCTGCCGTGCTCGACTCCACCGCCGACCGGTTGAGCGTCGGCCTCAAACTCTTCCGCGAGCAGTTCGGCGCGCCGCGTGCGCTGGTGGCGGCCGGCGGTGTCGCTGCCAATCAGGCGATCCGCGACGCGCTGCATGACGTTGCGAGCAAAGCCGGTACACAATTGATCATGCCGCCGCCGGCGCTCTGCACCGACAACGGTGCGATGATCGCCTGGGCCGGCGCCGAACGTCTCGCACTCGGCATGACCGACACGATGGAAGCACAGCCCCGCGCGCGCTGGCTGCTCGATGCGAACGCGACGGCACCCGCCGGATACGGCAAGACGCGCGCGGGATACTAGCGATGACCGCGTTCCGATCTGTTGCGGTGATCGGCGCGGGCGCCTGGGGCACGGCGCTGGCGATGGTGGCGGCGCGGGCCGGACGGAACGTGACGCTGTGGGCGCGCAATCCCGAGCACGCGACGCGGATCGCATCCAGCCGCGACAATCCGCGGCTGCCCGGCGTGCGGCTTGCTCCGGAGATCGTCGTGACGAGCGAACTGGCGCTCGCCGCGCAGGCGGACATGCTGCTGATCGCCGTGCCCGCGCAGCATCTGCGCGGTGCTGTCAACATGCTCGCCTCGCACCTGGAAAAGCCGGTGCCGATCATTGCCTGCGCCAAGGGCATGGAGCACGGCACCCATAAATTCATGACCGACGTGATCGTCGAGGCCGCGCCTCACGCGCAGCCGGCGATCCTGTCGGGCCCGAGCTTTGCCGACGATGTCGCGCGTGGCCTGCCGACCGCGGTCACGCTGGCTGCGAGGGAGGAAGCGCTGGCCAACAGCCTGGTACAGGCGCTGGGCTCGCCGACGTTCCGGCCCTATCACTCCACCGATGTCCGCGGCGTCGAGATCGGCGGCGCCGCCAAAAACGTGCTCGCGATCGCGGTCGGCATCGCGGTCGGGCGCAAGCTCGGCGCTTCCGCCCAAGCCGCACTCACCACCCGCGCCTTTGCCGAGCTGACACGCCTCGGCCGCGCGCTCGGCGCACGCAGCGAAACACTCACGGGGTTGTCTGGCCTCGGCGATCTGATCCTGACCTGCTCGAGCCCACAATCGCGCAATTTCGCGCTCGGCCTGGCGCTTGGCCGCAGCGAGCAGCCGCCCGCCGGCAAGCTTGCCGAAGGCGAATTCACCGCGCCGGTACTGATCGAGCTCGCGGCTTCACAACGCATCGAAATGCCGGTATCGGAGGCCGTCGCATCGATCCTGACCGGCAGAAGCACGATCGACGCCGCGATCTCGGGGCTCATGACGCGACCTTTCAAGGCAGAGGAATGAACATGGCGTACTGGCTGGTGAAATCCGAGCCATCGGTGTGGTCCTGGGACCAGCAGGTGGCGAAAGGCGCCAAGGGTGAAGCCTGGACCGGCGTACGCAATTACACCGCGCGTCAGAATCTCGTCGCGATGAAGAAGGGCGACAAGGCGTTCTTCTATCATTCCAACGAGGGCAAGGAGATCGTTGGCATCGCGGAGATCGTCAAGGAAGCCTACCTCGATCCGACCGACAAGACCGAAAAATTCGTCTGCGTCGACATCAAGGCCGACAAGCCGTTGAAGAGTCCGGTGACGATGGCCGCGATCAAGGCCGAGAAGAAGCTCGCCGACATGGCGCTGGTGAAATATTCCCGCCTTTCGGTGCAGCCGGTGACGGCCGAGGAATGGAAGCTCGTCTGCAAGATGGGCGGGATGTAGGCTTAGGTGCTGTTGCCCGGACGAGCGAAGCGATATCCGGGACTACTGCTGGGATCCCGCATGTCGCTACGCTCATGCGCGCTACGATATCGGAGCTTGCTTCTCCGGCAGCGCAAACACCTCGCATGGCGCGGCAATGCCGCGCAGCGCATGCGATCCGAGCGCGATCAGAGGCATGTCCGTCTCCGCGGCGAGCGCGCCCGACACCATCACGGTTCTGCCGAGCGGCTTGCACAATCCTTCGAGCCGGCTGGCGAGATTGACGGCGGGACCGATCGCCGTGAAATCGAGCCGGTTGGCCGCGCCGATATTGCCCCATAGCATCTCGCCAAGATGCAGCGCCGCGCCGAACGCGAGCGGCGGCAGACCCTGGGCACGGCGCTCCGCGTTGAGATAGGCCATCCCGGCTTCGGCTGCGCTCGCGGCACGCAGAGCTGCATCGCACGCTTGGCGCGGTGACGCCCCGACCACCGGAAAGATCGCGAGCACGCCGTCGCCGATGAATTTCAGCACCTCGCCGCCGAAAGCGTGGACCGCACCGGCGATGCGATCGAACCAGGCATCGAGCGCCGCGATGACGCCGGCAGGTGGCGTGGTTTCCGACAGGAGCGTGAAGTTGCGCAGATCGGCATAGAGTAGCGCGGCCTGAATGGTCTCGCCGAGATCGCGCCGCAGGGGTGCCGCCAGCACCCGCTCCGCGCTGCGCTTGCCGAGATAGGCATCAAGCGTCGCGCGCAAGGTTGCACGCGCGGCAAGCACCGCAAGAGGCGTCGCGGCAAAGCGCGCGGCCTGGCGCAATTGCTCGGTCTCGTCCGCGGTGAATGGACGCGGCCCAATCCAACCAAGCAACGGCCCGTCGGGCCGGCCGACCAAATCTTCGTGCACCTCACCCTCCGCGATGTCGCGCAGCCAGCGGCGGCCGGCATCGTTGGGCGGGTCGGGCGCGAGGCCGCCTGGTGCGAAGCCGAGCGCTTCGATCACCCGGCCGCTCTCCGCGCGCCACAACCATGTCCGCTTCGCGATCAGCGGATGTGGCACCTGGAGTGTCAGGCTGCCTGCCGCAAGCGGCACGCCGTCGGCGACCAGATGTGCGCCGAGGTCCGCGAGCAGGCGGTCGGCCCCGGCGCTATCGGCGGCGGCATCGACAAGCCAGGCGAGCGTCGGCGAGAGGTGCATGGCACGATCATGACGAAGCCTGGCCCTCTTTGTCACGGGCAATCCTTGACGGGCCGCGCGGGCGCCGCCATGTCCCACAGTCAGCCCAGGGATGATCGCCGATGACCGAACCGTTCATAGTGCGACGCGAAACCCAGATCGCGGCCCCACGTGCCACCGTTTTCGCCTACCTGACCGACCCCGAGAAGATTTTGAGCTGGATGGGTTCCGACGCGACCACGGAGCCGCATCCCGGCGGACTGTATCTGCTCAAAGGCATCGGCCCCCGCGGCGGCGTCGCCCGCGGCGCGTTCCGCGAAGTCGTGCCGGTGCATCGTCTCGCCTACACGTTTGGATGGGAGGGCGGCCAGGAAGTGCCGCCCGGCTCGAGCCTGATTGAGATCGACCTGATTGAACGCGACGGCGGCACATTGCTGCGCATGACCCATAGCGGGCTGCCGACCGAGGAACAGGCTGCCGCACACACGACGGGATGGGCGCATTATCTGGGACGGCTCACGACGGCCGCCGCGGGCGGCGATCCCGGTCCCGACAACGGCGTTTCCAACAAGGCGTAACGACGCCGAGGTTAGACCGCCGCGGTCGCCACCACCTGCTGCAAAAGTTGCTCGCGCCTGGCCTGCGAGCGCTGGCCCTTCATGGTCGCAGCGAAGCGTTCGAGGATGCCGTCCTCGAACGCGGTGACGATGGTGTCGTGAACATAGCTCTTGCGGCAGATCGCCGGCGTGTTGGAGAGCTGATCGGCAGCGCCGCGGATCGCCTCCAGCACCTGCTTCTTGCGGCCGCGCTGGCTGGTCGCCGGCGTGATCCGCGACAGCGATTCCACGACGACGGCGGAAGCCATCAGCGTGCGGAAATCCTTCAGCGAGATCTTGATGCCGGCGATCTCGCGCAGAAACGCGTTCACCTGGGTGGTGCTAACCGCACGCACGATGCCATAGGGATCGCGATACTGGAACATGCGCTTGCCGGGAACGCCCTGCAAAATGCCGATGGCGCGCACGAGCTTGGCCGCGTCGCACTCCTTGCGCACGGCCTTGCCGCCCTTCGCCTTGAAGGTCAGCACGAAGCTGTCGTCTTCCAGCGAGACGTTGGACTTCAGCAGCGTGGTGGCGCCGCGGGTGCCGTTGAGACGGGCATAGGATTCGTTGCCGGGGCGGATCGCGGTGCGCGCAATCAGTTCGATGACGGCCGAGAGCGCGAACTCGCGGGTCGGCTCGTCGCCCGACAGGAACGCCGAGACCTTGCGCCGGATCTTGGGCAGCGCGCCGACGAGCTTCTCCAGGCGATGCGCCTTGCGTTGCTCGCGGACCTTCTCCCAATCGGCGTGATAGCGATATTGCAGCCGGCCCGCGGCATCGCGTCCCACCGCCTGAAGATGCGTGCTCGGATCGGCCGAGTAGCGCACCTCGCGATAGGCCGGCGGCACTGCCATCGAATGCAGCCGCCGAATGGTGCGGGCATCGCGGATGTGGACGCCGTTGGGCCGCACGAAGGAATAGCCCTTGCCGCGCCTGATGCGGCGAATGGTCAGCTCGTTCTGGTCGCCGAGCCGCAGGCCCAGTTCCTTGGCGAGGGCCTCGACCGTCGCCGCAGGCGCCGTGTCGAACGCTTTTTTCGGACTGGGACGGCCGGAGCCGGCCGGTTTCGGCCATTGTCCGAGGGCTTTGGCCAGCGCAATGGCTGCAGGATCGGCTGAAGCGGGCCGCAAAGTCCCGAGATTCTGCTGATCCATCATAGTCTTATGCCTTAGCCCTGTTTGTTATCGGTCAATGCCGCTGTTCTGATTTTTGTTCCAAGGGGTCTCGTTGGACCCGGGTTGGCCATTTAGGGTGTTCCGAACCGCATTGCGAGTCCCGAATCAGGGAGGGCGGTTTCTAAATACCGCTGCCGGGAGCATGGCGCTCTGCGCCGGCCCATTCCGAGGATCTCGGTAAAGACCCGAAAGCCCCCGTCGCCCTGTTTCAAAACTGCGACAGTCGCACGGAGCGGCTTGATCCTCCGCATGGCAGGCTGCTCGCCGAAGGTCCAGCTTGTGCACCTTGTCGGGTCCGGTTAGCCCGACGCATAATCGGTTCAACGATAGTCGGCTCGCCCGTGGTCTGTGCTCGGCTTGCCGTATGTGGAGGGAAGCATGTCCGAGAAGATCTACGACGTCCCCGCGGAATGGGCGAAGCGCGCCTGGGTCGACCAGGCCAAGTACAAGGACATGTACGCCCGCTCGATCTCGGACCCGAACGGTTTCTGGGCGGAGCAGGCCAAGCGCATCGACTGGATGCACGCGCCGACCAAGATCGAGAACGTCTCCTTCGCGCCCGGCAACATCTCGATCAAATGGTTCGAGGACGGCATCCTCAACGTCGCCCATAATTGCATCGACCGCCATCTCCACAGCCGCGCCAACCAGACCGCGATCATCTGGGAAGGCGACGATCCCTCACAATCCCGGCACATCACCTACAAGGAGCTGCACGACGAGGTCTGCCGGATGGCCAACATCCTGCGCACCCGGAACGTCAAGAAGGGCGACCGCGTCACCATCTACCTGCCGATGATTCCGGAGGCGGCCTACGCGATGCTGGCCTGCGCGCGGATCGGCGCGATTCACTCCGTGGTGTTCGCCGGCTTCTCGCCCGACAGCCTCGCCCAGCGCATCAACGACTGCCAGTCCAAGGTGATCATCACCGCGGATGAGGGCCTGCGCGGCGGCAAGAAGGTGCCGCTGAAAGCCAATGTCGACGCGGCGCTCGCCAAGGCAGACGGCGTCGACTGGGTCATCGTGGTCAAGCGCACCGGCGGCGCGGTCGAAATGAATCCCTCGCGCGACCTCTGGTACCACGACGCCGCCAAAATGGTGACGACGGAATGCCCGGTCGAGCACATGCACGCCGAGGATCCGCTGTTCATCCTCTACACCTCGGGCTCGACCGGCCAACCCAAGGGCGTGCTGCACACCTCCGCCGGCTACCTCGTGTTCGCCGCGATGACGCATCAATACGTCTTTGACTATCACGACGGCGACATCTACTGGTGCACCGCCGACGTCGGCTGGGTCACCGGCCACAGCTACATTCTCTACGGACCGCTCGCCAACGGCGCGACCACGCTGATGTTCGAAGGGGTGCCGAATTATCCGGATAATTCGCGATTCTGGAACGTCATCGACAAGCACAAGGTCAACATCTTCTATACCGCGCCGACGGCGATCCGCGCGCTGATGCAGAGCGGCGACGCGCCCGTGAAGAAGACCTCGCGCGCCAGCCTGCGCCTGCTCGGCTCGGTCGGCGAGCCGATCAATCCGGAAGCGTGGGAGTGGTATCACCGCGTTGTCGGCGACGACCGCTGCCCGATCGTCGACACCTGGTGGCAAACCGAGACCGGCGGCATTTTGATCACGCCGCTACCCGGCGCCACGAAGCTCAAGCCGGGCTCGGCGACGCAGCCGTTCTTCGGCGTGGTGCCCGAGATCGTCGACGCCGACGGCAACGTGCTGGACGGCGAGACATCCGGCAATCTGTGCCTGACGCGGTCATGGCCGGGCCAGATGCGCACGGTCTATGGCGACCACGCCCGCTTCGAGCAGACTTACTTCTCGACCTACAAGGGCAAGTATTTCACGGGCGACGGCTGCCGACGCGATGCCGACGGTTATTACTGGATCACTGGCCGCGTCGACGACGTCATCAACGTCTCCGGCCACCGCATGGGCACGGCGGAAGTCGAGAGTGCACTGGTCGCACACGAGAAGGTCTCTGAAGCCGCCGTGGTCGGTTACCCGCACGACATCAAGGGCCAGGGCATCTACGCCTATGTGACCCTGATGGCCGGCATCGAGCCAACCGAGGATCTGCGCAAGGAGCTCGTCACCTGGGTCCGTAAGGAGATCGGCCCGATCGCTGCGCCCGACCAAATCCAGTTCTCGCCCGGCCTGCCAAAAACCCGCTCGGGCAAGATCATGCGCCGCATCCTGCGCAAGATCGCCGAGGACGAGCCGGGCAGCCTGGGCGACACCTCGACCCTGGCCGATCCCGGCGTGGTCGACGACCTCGTCAAGAACCGGCAGAACAAGAAGTCGGCGTAAGGCAGTCTCGTGCCCCCGGACGCAGCGCAACGCTCTTTGGCGGTGCGCTGTTGAGCCGGGGCCTATGCAACCGCAGACTCTGTGGCTTTCTGGCTCCCGGCTCAGCGTCGCACTGCTTCGCGCTGCGCCGTGTCCGGAACACGAGACCGCATCTCCACGTTAGCGCTCCCCCGAACAACGGCCGTTCATACCCTCACGCACTTGTCAGGCCGCGCCCGGGCGCCCGGGCATGTTTCCCGCTGAGTGTTGTTTTCAGGTCATTTACTTTGTTTCGAACATTTCCTTTGTTCCCCCTGCTGCCTGGCCCTTGGCGGCCGTGCGTGGAAACCATGCGGTTAACAAGCGCGGTTAAGAATGTCCCCTGACAAGGACTTCTAACAAGGGCTTGGCGGGCCAGCGATTGCCGGTTTTGCGTAATTTTGGACGGTCCGTTCGGGGCAAGGGGAAAATCGATGTCGATGAGGATTGCTGTGGCGCTGGCCGCCACCATCGGGGCTGGGGTCTTGATGTCGACGGCGGCGCAGGCGCGGCCGGAAATGGTGGGAACGCACCTGGCCGACTATTCGCCGGGCACCATTGTGGTCAAAACCAACGAGCGTCGGCTCTATCTCGTTCTCGATAGCGGCCACGCCGTGCGCTATCCGGTCGGCGTCGGCAAGTCCGGGAAGCAGTGGGCCGGCACCACCCGCATCGACGGCAAGTACCGCAATCCGGCCTGGGCGCCGCCCGCCGAGGTGAAGCGCGACAAGCCGAGCATCCCGGACGTCATCCCGGGCGGCTCGCCGCGCAATCCGATGGGCGTCGCGGCCATGACCCTGTCCGGCGGCGAATATGCCATCCACGGCACCAACGTGCCGGGCTCGATCGGCGGCTTCGTCTCCTATGGCTGCATCCGCATGCTCAACGACGACATCACGGATCTCTACAGCCGCGTCTCGGTCGGCACGACGGTGGTCGTGACGCGCTGATCGCCGGCATCAGGGCGAGACGGCAAGAGCCGCGTCTTTCGACGCGGCTTTTTTGTTACCAGAAGCGCCAGCTCCGCGCGCACCAGCCGTCGCGATGGCCGCCATTGTAGCTCCGGGCGTAGCCGCCCGCGAGCAACGCCGCCGAGACATTGGCCGTGCGTTTGGTCGCGACGTCAGCGAGAACGCGGCCGTATTTGTCAGGTCCAAGATGGGTAATCGTCACGCCACCTTGGCCGAGCAGGTCGCGCAATGCGCGGGCCGCGGCTTCGGCCTTGTCCAGTTCCTCCTGGCAGGAGGCTTTCATCTCGGGTGCATCGATGCCGCGCAGGCGAACGCGCGCGACGAGGTCGCGGCCGCCCTGCTGATGCACGCGCGCAAGAAAGGTGTCGCCGTCGATGGTGCGGATGACGTCGACCGTCTGACGAATGTCGGGATTGCCCTGCTGTAAGATGATTTCGGCGTCCCGCGATTGGCCGTCAGTCGCACGATGGAAAGGCCCGTTCATCCCGTGCCGGAACGTGAACACCACGGCCACCACGATTCCGACCACGAACATCCACGGCAACAGGCCTGAGAACCGGCGACCAAACGGCGAGCCGCTGTACGAAGGCCGATACGGATGGCTTGGATCGAAACGCGACATCCGCGCACGCTAGGGCTGAGTCGGGCAGTCCGGCAAGCGAGCCTCACAAGACGGGCTTCAGAAGTCGGAAGCGATGCCCTTGCGCTCCCAATCGCCGTAGCGGGTCGGCTCGGGTCCTTTTGGCCCCTGCAACTCCTTTGGCGCCGCCTGGGCGTCGTTTTTGGCTCGGACCGCCGCGGCCTGCCGGCGCGCTTCAGCCTCGGCCAGCGCACGCTGGGCGGCCGGCGTGAGCTGCTTGCGGTCGGGAACGGGAGACTGGTCACTCATTGTCGGCTTTCTAGCGCGGGACGGCCCGCGGCGCGACGCCCAATAACGCATTCCTGAAATCGGGTCCGGAGGGCTGAAAAACCCGGAAGCGATTCTTACATTTGGCATATTCGCGTGCCAGAGATCGCCTTCTCAAGGCATGCGCCCATTAAGGCGAACTGCCGCTCGCTCAGAACCTTGTTTCCGCATGCCATCTCAACGTTTCGCTCCTCCATCCGAAGTGCCCGGTCTCGCGGCGCGGCGGATTGCCGCCGACATCGTCGACGGCGTGCTGCAAAAGCACCGCACACTTGACGAGCAGCTCGACGGCAGCGGCGCCCATCCCGGACTGAAGACGCTCCCCGACCGCGACCGCGCGCTGATGCGCCGCCTGGTCGCCACCGTGCTGCGCCGGCTAGGCACGCTCGGCCATGTGCTGTCCCGCCTGCTCGACAAGGGCATTCCCTCCGACGCGCCGCGCGCGCAGAGCGCGCTGTTGATCGGCGCTGCCCAGATCCTCTGGATGGACGTGCCCGATCACGCAGCCGTCGATCTCTCCGTTCGCCTCGTGCAATCCGACCGGCGCGCCGCGCGCTATGCCGGCCTCGTCAACGCCGTGCTGCGCCGCTGCGCCCGCGAGGGCAAGGCGCTGGTGGACGAGGTTGCCGCGCAATCGCTGGATCTGCCGCCCTGGATGGTCGCACGCTGGAGCGCGCATTACGGCGAAACAGTCGCAAGAGACATGGCGCTCGCGCTCAGCCACGATCCTTCGCTGGATCTGACCGTGAAGTCGGACGCCGCGCAATGGGCGAGCCGGCTCCATGGCGAAGTCCTGCCGACCGGATCGGTGCGTACAGTGCTGCACGGCGCAGTGACCATGCTTCCCGGCTTCGCCGAAGGACAATGGTGGGTGCAGGACGCCGCCGCTGCGTTGCCGGCCCGGCTGTTCGGCGACATCAAGGGCAAATCCATCGCCGATCTCTGCGCCGCTCCCGGCGGCAAGACCGCGCAGCTGGCGCAGGCTGGCGCCCATGTCACCGCCATCGACCGTTCGCCTGCCCGGGTGGCGCGGCTGCGCGAGAATCTGACGCGGTTGTCGCTCCAGGCCGAGACCGTCGTCGCCGACGCCGCGGAATGGTCCGGCCCTGCCGATGGCTTCGACGGCATCCTGATCGATGCGCCTTGCACATCGACCGGGACGATCCGCCGCCATCCCGACGTATCCTGGCTTCGGCAGGAATCCGACATCGCCGCAATGACCGCGCTCCAGCGGCGGCTGCTGCAAAAATCGGTCTCGCTGCTCAAGCCCGGCGGAACGCTGGTCTACTGTACCTGCTCGCTGGAGCCCGAAGAGGGCGAGCATGCGGTCGCCGCGCTGCTGGCCGCAGAGCCTGGGCTTCGCCGGGTTCCGATCGATGCGTCCGAGGTGTCGGGACTCAGCGAGATCGTCACCGCCGAGGGCGATCTGCGCACTCTGCCCAGCCATCTGCCGAACGCTGATCCCAAGCTCTGCGGGCTCGACGGATTTTTCGCTGCCCGGCTCGTTAAATCCTGATTTTGCACTGGATTTTGCAACCACGGCGCTGATTCGCGTCGTTCAAGGTGGTGTCGGCCGTCCGATTTTGGGATTAATAAGGATTCGTCGGAATCCTCTCCCCCATCAAGGCAAGGCGTGTCGGTCGCTCAACGCAGACGTATCTCGACGCTGGTGATGAACCGCTTCGCGCGGAACATGCTCGCGCGCGCGAGCGGCGGTTCCGTCGCCCTATCGCGGGTCTGGCCCGGCCGCGCCGACCGGCTGATCATCGCGCCCCATGATCTGCGCACCGCGGATGCGACCCGCGCCGCCGAGATCTATGCCGGCCGCTTCGTCTTCGCCGGCAAGATTGTCAATTGCCACGGCCGCTCGATCTTCGATCTCGAGCCGCCGTCGGAGGATTGGGAGGTTGCGCTGCTCGGCTTCGGCTGGCTGCGCCATTTGCGCGCCGCCGACACCGCGCTGACGCGCGCGAATGCGCGCTCGCTGATCGAGGACTGGATCGGCAATCCTGCCAGCAAGCGCCGCCCCGTCGCGCGACGCGCCGACGTGCTGGCGCGACGCGTGATCTCCCTGCTGTCGCAGGCGCCGCTGGTGCTCAACGACACCGACAACAAATTCTACCGCCGCTATCTGCGCGCGCTGGCACGCGAAATCCGCTTGCTGCGCTACACCATGGTCAACATTCCCGACGGCGTGCCGAAGCTCCAGGTGCTGATCGCGCTGTGCTATGCGGCGCTGTGCCTCGCCAACCAGGCAAGTCACATCCGCAGCACCTCGAAAAAGCTCTCGGATGAATTGCAGCGGCAGATCTTGCCCGACGGCGGGCATGTCTCGCGCAACCCGGGCGCGCTGATCGAGCTGTTGATCGACCTGTTGCCGCTGCGGCAGACCTTTGCCGCGCGCAACATCGCGCCGCCGCCCGCGCTGCTCAACGCGATCGACCGCATGATGCCGATGCTGCGCTTCTTCCGCCACGGCGACGGCAATTTCGCGCTGTTCAACGGCATGAGCGCGACGCCCTCGGACCTGCTCGCGACGCTGCTTGCCTATGACGACACCCACGGCGCGCCGATGTCGAACATGCCGCATACCGGTTTCCAGCGCCTCGATGCCGGCCAGACCACGCTGATCATCGACACCGGCCCGCCGCCGGCGGCCAGTGTCAGCCACGACGCCCATGCCGGCTGCCTGTCGTTCGAACTATCCTCCGGCATCAGCCGCATCGTCACCAATTGCGGCATGCCGACCACGGGCCGCGACAATTGGCGGCCGTTCGCACGCGGGACGGCGGCGCATTCGACGCTGACCTATCACGACACCTCGTCATGCCAGTTCGTGGAGATGTCGGCGATGAAGCGGCTCTTGCACGGCGCACCGGTCACCAGCGGCCCCGTCGAGGTCGAGAGCTATCGGGAAATCGTGCAGAACGGCACGCTGCTCACGACGTCGCATGACGGTTACCTGACAAAATTCGGCGCGATCCACCGCCGCGTGCTGATGATCGCCAATGACGGCGCGCGCATCGACGGAGAGGACACGCTGTCGCCGCCGCAAGGCGGACGCTTCAAGGGCCCGGATGCCGATTTCGCACTGCGATTCCATCTGCACCCTGCAGTGAAGGCGAGCCGGCTGTCCGATGCCCGCGGCGTCATGCTGGTGCTGCCGAACCGCGACGTCTGGACCTTCGAGGCGCTCGACGACAAGGTCGAGCTGGAGGACAGCGTATCCCTGGCCGGCAATGACGGCCCGCGCCGCACCGCGCAGATCGTGATCCGTCAGGATGCGCGGCAGGCGCCCTCGATCCGCTGGAGTTTTGTCCGCTCCACCGCCTCGCCGGCGATCACGAATGCCCGCAGAAATGCGCGGCGGGAGCCGGAACTTCCGCTGTAGACGCATGCGATTCGGCCCCATCTGATCGTTGTGAAAGCGACCAAAAACTGCTATCGAGCCCTCGCTCGCGCGACTGGCGACCTTGGATGGAGCACCATCGGGAAGCGCGAGACTGAGAAGCCGCGCGCCTGGGCATAGACACTCCTTCAGACAGAGGATCTTGCTCATGACTGACCATCCCCGCCGCGTCACCCGCGCACTTCTCTCCGTTTCCGACAAGACCGGCCTGATCGACTTCGCGAAGGCGCTTGCCGCGCACGATGTCGAGCTGGTCTCGACCGGCGGCACCGCGAAGGCGATCGCCGCGGCCGGCTTCGAGGTGAAGGACGTCTCCGAACTGACCGGCTTCCCGGAAATGATGGATGGCCGCGTCAAGACGCTGCATCCGAAGGTGCATGGCGGCCTGCTCGCGATCCGCGACAACAAGGACCATGCGGACGCGATGACGGCGCATGGCATCGCGCCGATCGATCTGCTCGTCGTCAATCTCTATCCGTTCGAGGCGACCGTCGACAAAGGCGCGGGCTTCGAGGATTGCATCGAGAACATCGATATCGGCGGCCCCGCAATGATCCGCGCCGCCGCGAAGAACCATGACGACGTCGCCGTCGTGGTCGAGGCGCAGGACTATCAGGCCGTGCTCGACGAGCTCGCCGCCAACAAAGGTGCGACCACGCTGAAGTTGCGCCGGCGCCTTGCCGCCAAGGCTTACGCGCGCACTGCCGCCTATGACGCCGCGATCTCGAACTGGTTCAACCGCCAGCTCGAGATCGGCGCGCCCGATTTCCGCGCGTTCGGCGGCCGGCTGATCCAGTCGCTGCGTTATGGCGAGAATCCGCACCAGACCGCGGCGTTCTATGCGACCCCCGACAAGCGGCCGGGCGTCTCGACCGCGCGGCAGCTCCAGGGCAAGGAGCTCTCCTACAACAACATCAACGACACCGATGCGGCCTATGAATGCATCGGCGAGTTCGACGCCAAGCGCACCGCGGCCTGCGTCATCGTCAAGCATGCCAATCCCTGCGGCGTCGCGGAGGGCTCCGACCTCGTCAGCGCCTACCGCAAGGCGCTGGCCTGCGATTCCACCTCGGCCTTCGGCGGCATCATCGCGATGAACCGGGCACTCGATGCCGACACCGCGCGCGAGATCACGAAAATCTTTACCGAGGTGATCATCGCACCCGACGCAAGCGAAGAGGCGGTCGCCATCATCGGCGCGCGCAAGAACCTTCGGCTTCTGCTCGCCGGCAGCCTGCCCGATCCGCGCGCGCCCGGCCTCACCGCCAAGACGGTGGCGGGCGGTCTCCTGGTGCAGAGCCGCGACAACGCCGTGGTCGACGACATGAGCTTCAGGGTTGTCACGAAGCGCGCGCCCACTGATGCCGAGATGCGCGATCTGAAGTTTGCTTTCCGTGTCGCAAAACACGTCAAGTCCAACACCATCATCTACGCCAAGGATCTCGCCACCGTCGGCATCGGCGCCGGCCAGATGAGCCGGGTCGATTCAGCGCGGATCGCGGCACGCAAGGCCCAGGATGCGGCGGCCGAGCTGAAGCTCGCCGAACCGCTCACCAAGGGCTCGGTCGTGGCGTCGGATGCGTTCTTCCCGTTCGCCGACGGCATGCTCGCCTGCATCGAGGCCGGCGCAACCGCCGTGGTGCAGCCCGGCGGCTCCATGCGCGACGATGAGGTCATCAAGGCTGCCGACGAGCATGGCATCGCCATGGTGTTCACGGGCACGCGGCACTTCAGGCACTAGATCTGTCGTGTACCAAACTCTCAACAGGTCGTCCCGGCGAAGGCCGGGACCCATAGCCCCAGGAAGTAGTTTGGTGTGCGGTACTCGCCGCGTCGCGGCAACGAGAAATCACGCAGTATGGGTCCCGGCCTTCGCCGGGACGACACTAATTTTCCCGCACCCGCATCAACAGCGCCAGCCCCGCGACGAAGAACACCACCAGCACGGCCATGCCGGCTTTCTGGCTCGCCGTCACCGCGGTGATCACGCCGATCAGGAGCGGGCCGATGAAGGATGTCACTTTCCCCGTCAGTGCGAACAGACCGAAATACTGCGCGATGCGGTCCTTCGGTGCGAGACGGATCAGGAGCGTGCGAGAGGCGGCTTGCAGCGGACCACCGGCTGCACCGATCAGGCAGCCAAGCACCAGATATGCGCGCTCTGACGCAGCGGCGAACAATGCACCGCCGGGCGCGGGCGGCGCGACCTTGATGAAGAAGATCGAATCCTTGTCGACCAGCAGGATCGCCGCCAGCGCCAGCAGCAGGATCAGCATGCTGCCCGCGATCACGCGCTTCGGCCCGAAGCGATCGTCCAGCTTGCCGCCAAACCACGCGCCGAACGCGCCGGCGATCGCGAGCATGATGCCAAAGGTGCCGTTCTGGATCGTGTGCCAGCCGAACGTGCCCGCCGCATAAATGCCGCCGAAGGCAAACAGCGACACCAGACCGTCGGTGTAGATCATGTTGGCGAGCAGAAATGCCGCAAGCGATTTCTGGTGCGGCAGACCCTTGATCGATTGCTTCAGCTCAGACAAGCCTTCGCGCAGCGCCTCGCGCACCGGACGCTTCGCCGGATAGTCCGGCGTGAACAGGAACATCGGCGTCACGAAAATGATGAACCAAAGCCCGGTCAACGGTCCGGCGGCCCGGTCGCCCTGATGGCTGATGGGGTCGAGCCCGAACAGAGGCGTGAGACCGAGCAACGTGCGGCCGGTCTCGGGATTGGCTGCGAGCAGGCCGAGCACGATGATCAGGCTGACGATGCCGCCGACATAACCCGTCGCCCAGCCGGTGCCGGAAAGCCGCCCGATACGCTCCGGCGGCACCAATGTCGGCATCATCGCATTGTTGAACAGCGTGGCGAATTCCGCGCCGACGCTGGCGAGCGCGACCGCGATGAGCAGCGGCGGAATGATCGAAGGGTCGCCGGGCTTGCCGATCCACAGCGTGCAGGATGCCAGCACCAGCACTGCGCCGAATCCGGCGATCCATGGCTTCCTGCGGCCCGAAGCATCGGCGATAGCCCCCAACACCGGCGACATCAGCGCGATCGCGAGGCCCGCGGCAGCCATCGCAAAGCCCCATAGCGATTGCCCGGTGGCGGGATTCGGCGCAATGCCGGTGGCGAAATAGGGCGCGAACACGAAGGTCGTGATCAGCGTGAAATAAGGCTGCGCGGCCCAATCGAAGAAGATCCAGCTGACGACGGCGCTGCGCGGCGGATAGGTCCGCTGCGCGCCGGCGATGCGCGCATCCGGGGCGATCGTCGTCACTACATAATCCTCATCACGAACAGTTTTGCCTCTGTCGGGGCAAACCGTATAGCATTGCAGCGCTGCATGTGAACTGCCCATGGCCATTGCGGAAGTTTGATGATGTCGTCTTTCTCGACACGGCGGACATTTTTCGCCTTCCTTGCCACTCTGGCGTTCGGACTTCCGGCCGCGACCGCGCAGGATGCGCGGCGGGCCTATGTGCCGCCCGCGCTCGACACGGTGCATGCCGTTCCCGCCGAGCACGGTATGGTCGTGGCGCAGGAGAAAATCTCCGCGCAGGTCGGCGCCGACATCCTGCGGCGCGGCGGCAATGCCGTCGACGCCGCGGTCGCGACCGGCTTTGCGATGGCCGTGACCTATCCGCGTGCCGGCAATATCGGTGGCGGCGGCTTCATGGTGATTCATTCCACTGAGCGCAACGAAGACATCACGATCGACTATCGCGAGACCGCGCCGGCTGCGACCACGCCGCAGATTTTCCTCGGCGCCGACGGCAAGCCCGACGCGGCGAAGTCGCGGGATTCCGCGCTCGGCGTCGGCGTGCCCGGCACCGTCGCGGGTCTTGCGCTGGCCCTGGAAAAATATGGCTCGGGCCGGTTCACGCTGGCGCAACTGCTCGAGCCCGCGATCGCGCTCGCCCGCGATGGCTTCCTCGTCGACGACGACATTGCCGACACGCTGCCGGGTTGGCACAAGCGGCTGGTGCGCTGGCCTTCCTCGGCCAGGATCTTCTCGCGGCCCGATGGCACGCCGCTCGGCGAAGGCGACAGGCTGGTGCAGAGCGACCTCGCCGAAACGCTGTCGGCTGTCGCCGCACAGGGCGCGCGCGGTTTTTACGAGGGGCCGGTCGCAGAGAAGCTCGCCAAAGCCGTGGCTGACGCGGGCGGCATCATGACGCCGGCCGATTTGAAATCCTATCGGGCGGTCATCCGCGCGCCGGTTCGCGGCACCTATCGCGGCTATGACATCGTGTCGATGCCGTTGCCGTCGTCGGGCGGCGTGGTGCTGGTGGAGACGCTCAATATTCTCGAAGGTTTTCAGCTCGCCGATCTGAAGCAGGGATCGCCGGCCTCGCTGCATCTGCTGATCGAGGCCATGAAGCGCGCTTATGCGGACCGGGCGCGCTATCTCGGCGATCCCGCCTTCGTCAACGCACCGATTGCGACACTCACCGCCAAAGACTATGCCGCGAAGCTGCGGGCAACCATCTCCGCCGATCGCGCCACGCCGTCGAAACAGCTCGTTTCCACCGCGACCTCACCGCATGAGGGCAGCAATACCACGCATTTTTCCGTCGTCGACGGCAGCGGCAACGCCGTCAGCAACACCTATACGCTGAACTTCAGCTACGGCGTCGGCCTCGTCGCCGACGGCACCGGCGTGCTGCTCAACAACGAGCTCGACGATTTCACAGCGGCGGTCGGCGCTTCCAATGCCTATGGCCTCGTCGGCTTCGAGGCCAATTTGCCCGGGCCGGGCAAGCGGCCGCTGTCCTCGATGTCGCCGACCATCGTCCTGAAGGACGGCAAGCCGGTGCTGGTGACGGGCTCGCCCGGCGGCAGCCGCATCATCTCGACCGTGCTCCAGGTGATCGTCAACGTCCTCGATTACAAAATGGACGTCGCGGCTGCCGTGGCCGCGCCGCGGCTGCATCACCAATGGTTGCCCGACGAGGTCCGGGTCGAGAGCGGCTTCCCGGATGATGTGCTGCTCGAGCTGAAGGCGATGGATCATCTCATCGTCGCGCCGATGGGACAGACCTCCGCCAATTCGATCGCGGTGACCGCCAACGGGCCGCTCGGCGCGCCCGATCCGCGTAGCCGGGGTGCGGAAGCAGCGGGGCAGTAACTCTGTCCTTGCATGGCGCGAAGTCCGGCGGCCCGCTTGCACGCGCCGCCGCGCGTGCTACCACCGCGAGGCCAGAAGAAACTGCCAAAGAAAACACGGTCGGGAAACGCACATGACCACAGTTGATCCGAACCAGCGCATCGAACGCGCCGAGATCGAGGACACCAGCCTTCTTGCCTTCTATCGCGACATGAACGCGCCGGAGCGGCGGACGTTCTGGGCCTGCGCCGCAGGTTGGGCACTCGACGGTATGGACTTCATGA
This sequence comes from Bradyrhizobium sp. WSM1417, assembly GCF_000515415.1. NCBI lineage: Bacteria > Pseudomonadati > Pseudomonadota > Alphaproteobacteria > Hyphomicrobiales > Nitrobacteraceae > Bradyrhizobium > Bradyrhizobium sp. WSM1417. Next base: position 1,043,727 of record NZ_KI911783.1, on the reverse strand, counting down.
TCTATCCGCTGGTGATCGGCACCATCATCGCGTTGTGGAAGGTCGATGCGGGATCGGCCGGGCTCGCCGGCACCGTGACGCTGCTGGCCTCCGCCATCGGCGGCTGGCTCGGCGGCTATCTCTCCGACCATATCGGCCGGGTCAGAACGCTCCAGATCACCATCATCTGGTTCTCGTTCTTCTCGCTGGTCTGCGCGGTCGTGCAGAATTTCGAACAGCTCCTGATCGCACGCGCGGTGCTGGGCCTCGGCTTCGGCGGAGAGTGGGCGGCGGGCGCCGTGCTGATGGGTGAAGCGATCCGGCCGCAATATCGCGGGCGTGCGGTCGGCTCGGTGCAGTCGGGCTGGGCCGTCGGCTGGGGCCTCGCAGTGCTGTCGCAGGCGATCCTGTTCTCGGCTTTGCCGCCAGAGACGGCATGGCGCTGGATGTTCGTGGTCGGCGCGCTGCCGGCGCTGCTGGTGTTCTACATTCGCCGCTCCGTGACCGAGCCGGAGATCGCGGCTGAGGCCCGTGCCAAGCACGCCGCGAGCGGCAATCGCCCGGCGCTCTGGGAAATCTTTTCCGGTCCGATTCTGAAGACTACGATCCTGGCGTCGCTGATGGCGACGGGCTGCCAGGGCGGCTACTACGCCGTCACCTTCTGGGTGCCGCAGTTTTTGACGAAGGAGCGGCATCTGTCGATCGTCGGCTCGACCGGCTATCTCTCGACCCTGATCATCGGCTCGTTCATCGGCTATCTCACCGGCGCCTGGCTCGCCGACCGGATCGGACGGCGCAATCTGTTCCTGATCTTCTCGATCGGCGCGATGGCGGTTGTGCTGCTCTACACCCAGCTGCCGCTCACCAACGAAATCCTGTGGGTGCTCGGCTTCCCGCTCGGCTTTTTCGCCTCGGGCTATTTCTCCGGCGTCGGCGCGTTCCTGACCGAGCTTTATCCAACGCGACTGCGCGGCTCGGGCCAGGGATTCTGCTACAATTTCGGCCGCGGCATCGGCGCGCTGTTTCCGTTCCTGGTCGGAGCGCTGTCGGCGACGACGTCGCTTGCGAATGCGATCGCGATCTTCGCGGTGGTGGCCTATGCGCTGTTCTTCATCGCCGCCTTCGCGCTGCCGGAGACGCGCGGGCGCGTGCTGCACGCGGACTGATGCAGGCTAGCTATCGTCCGACCTGATACGGCCCGCCCTTTTCGAGGGCGCGGTTGTAAGCCGGCCGCGCGTGAATGCGCTCCAGGAACGCCATCGCCTTGGGGTGGCCAAGCTCGAGCCCGCCGCGCGCCTGGGCTGCCTCGAGCGGAAAGCTCATCTGGATGTCGGCGGCGGTGAACTCGTTGCCGGCGAACCACTCGCTCTTGCCGAGCTCACCTTCCCAATAATCCATGTGCTGCTTGAGCTGCGGATTGACCAGCGCAGTGAGCGCCTGGTTCGAAACCTTGCGCACCAGCGGGCGGAGCAACGCCGGCGCGCGCTTCGGCATCAGCGTGAACAGCAGCTTGAGCAGCAGCGGCTGCATCGCCGAGCCCTCCGCATAGTGCAACCAATAGGTGAAGCGCAGCCGCTCCGGCGTGTTCGGCGGCGGGACCAGCCGGCCGTTGCCGTAGGTGGCGATGAGATATTCGATGATCGCGCCTGACTCGGCGATGGTGGTGCCGTTGTCGGTGATGACGGGCGACTTGCCGAGCGGATGGATGGCGCGGAGCTCCTTCGGCGCGCGCATGTCAGGCTGGCGCTCGTAGCGCACGATCTCGTAGGGCACGCCCAACTCCTCGAGCAGCCACAGCACGCGCTGCGAGCGGGAATTGTTGAGGTGATGAACGGTCAGCATCGCGTGGTCCCCGGGGCTAGGCATGGTCGATCGGCCGCGCGTTCGTGCCAGCCTGGGAACACAATGTCGAGCCATCCGGTCAGATATTTTCATCCGGGTATATTGACCTCGGTAATTCACCCGGATATTAAAGTCGCCACCGTGACCAATATGGCAATGATTCCAATGCAGAAGACTTTCACCGCTTTCCAAGGGCATCGCCGTCTGGTCTCTGGGCCTGCCGGAGAGGTCGCGCTGGTCATCAAGCGGATGGCGGAGCGGCCGGACGAGCCCATCATCATCTTCGAGGATGCCACGGGCCGAACGATCGACTTCGATCTGCGCGGCGGAGACCGCGAGGTGCTGGCGCGGCTGGCGAAGCTTGTGCCGCCCCCGGTTGAGGAGACCCCGTCGCCGAGCGAACCGCGCGGCCGCGGCCGGCCGAAGCTCGGCGTGGTCGCGCGCGAGGTGACGCTGCTGCCACGGCACTGGGAGTGGCTCAGCGCGCAAGCCGGCGGCGCCTCGGTTGCGCTGCGGAAACTTGTCGAAGAGGCGCGGCGCGCCAGTGGCGACAAGGACCGCGAGCGGCAGGCGCGCGATGCGGCTTATCACTTCATGTCGACCATGGCCGGCGATCTGCCGCAGTTCGAGGAAGCATCGCGCGCGTTGTTTGCGGATGACCGGCGGCGATTCATCGGACTGATCGTAGATTGGCCCGCCGACATCCGCGACCACATCGTCAAGCTCGCCTACAGCGATCGCGCTTAGGCGCGCGCCTTCTCCCAACCCCATCGACGGCCAGGCCACGCGCACTTCGCGTGGCAACGCTTTCGCACGCCTGATGAAAGGCCAATCCATGTCCGCCGCCAAGCCGCTCTGGAAGACTTTTCTGCGCTTCCTCGCACCGCTGATGCTGAGCAACGCGCTGCAATCGCTGTTCGGCACCGTCAGCAACGTCTATCTCGGCCAGATGATCGGGATCGACGCGCTCGCATCGGTCTCGGTGTTCTTTCCGGTGATGTTCTTCCTGTTCGCCTTCGTCATGGGCCTGAGCACCGGCGCCACGGTGCTGATCGGCCAGGCCTATGGTGCGGGCGAGCAGGGCCGGATCAAGCTCATCGTCGGCACGACGCTCGCGATCGGCCTGATGCTCTCGATTGCAATTGCACTGATCGGCGGCATCTTCAGCCGCCAATTGATGACGATGCTCGCCACGCCCCCGGACATTCTCGACCAGGCCAGCGCCTATGCCCGCATCATGCTGCTCACCATGCCGCTCGGCTTCGTCTTCCTGCTGATGACGGCGATGATCCGCGGCGTCGGCGATGCGCTGACGCCGCTGCTGGCGCTGGCCTTGTCGACCGCGATCGGCTTGATCCTGACGCCGGTGCTGATCCGGGGGTCGTTCGGATTGCCGGCGGCCGGCATCACCAGCCCGGCCTGGGCCGCGGCGATCGCCAACGCTCTGACGCTGATCGCGCTGGCGGCCTATCTGCTGCGAAGAAACCATGCGCTGGCACCGGACGCTGCACTGCTGCGCCATCTGCGGCTCAATCGTGTGGTGCTGGGACAGATCCTCGGCATTGGACTGCCGAGCGCGATCGGCATGGTGGTGATGGCGATCGCCGAGCTGGTGCTGCTCGGCCTCGTCAACGGCTTCGGCTCGAACGCAACCGCGGCTTATGGCGCGGTCAACCAGGTAATGGGCTACACGCAGTTCACGGCGATGTCGATTTCAATCGCGGTCTCGATCCTCGGCGCCCAGGCGGTCGGCCGCGGCGACAGAGCGGGGCTCGACGGCATCGTACGCACCGGACTTGCGTTCAACATCGTCCTGACGGGCGGGCTGGTGGCACTGATCTATCTCACGCCTCGGGCCGTGCTCGGCATCTTCATCACTGACGACACCGTGCTCGATCTGGCGAAGCGCTTGCTCAACATCGCGCTGTGGAGCTCGGTGCCGTTCGGCCTGGCGACGGTGTTTTCCGGTGCGATGCGCGCTGCCGGCGTGGCACTGACGCCAATGCTGCTCGCGATCTTCGCCATCGGAGCAATCGAGCTGCCGTCCGCGGTGATCCTGAGCCGCACGATCGGCCTTGAGGGTGTGTGGGCTGCCTATCCGATCGTATTCTGCGCCATGTTCCTGTTGCAGATGGGCTATTACCTTCTGGTGTGGCGCAAGCGGACGATCCGGCGTCTGTCCTGACGAACATCAAGAGATTATGACCGTCATTAAAAGGTGGACCCGCGGCGTGCGCTGCGCCACAATGCGAAAAAGCGACGTCAGGGAGGATGATTTTGACCCGCACAGCCCCGCAATTCCTGTTCGATTTCGGCAGCCCGAACGCCTATCTCAGTCATCTCGCGATTCCGGCGATCGAGCAGCGCATCGGCGTCAAGTTCGAGTACGTGCCGATCCTGCTCGGCGGCATCTTCAAGTCGACCAACAACAAGTCGCCGGCCGAGACGCTTGCCGGTGTCAAGAACAAGCGGGAATTCCAGGCGGTCGAGACCGAGCGCTTCGTCAAGCGCTTCAAGGTGCAGCCCTATGTCTGGAATCCCTTCTTCCCGGTCAACACGCTGAACCTGATGCGCGCGGCAATCGCGGCGCAGCTCGAAGGCGTGTTCGAAACATACGTCGAGGCCACCTTCCATCACATGTGGCGCGAGCCGAAGAAGATGGACGATCCGGAAATCGCGGCGAAGGCGCTGGCGTCCTCCGGCCTCGACGCGCAAAAGCTGTTCACCCGTGCCGGGGAACCCGAGGTGAAGGGCAGACTGATCAAGAACACCGAGGAGGCCGTCGCGCGCGGCGCGTTCGGCTCGCCGACCTTCTTCGTCGGCGACGAGATGTTCTTCGGCAAGGAACAGTTGCGCGAGGTCGAGGAGATGGTCTCGGGGAAGTGATTTTCTCGAAGTAGGGAAACCGAACAATCTCCTCGAGGTCGTCCTGGCGAAAGCCAGGACCCATAACCACCGAATCGCGTTTGGCGATAGGCTGGGGCTCCGACTTGTCCGACAAGAGGCAGTCGGGGTAATGGGTCCTGGCTTTCGCCAGGACGACGAAAAGAACCAACAACAAGGACGATCCCATGCGTATCCTCGTGGTCGGCGCTGGCGCCATCGGCGGCTATTTTGGTGGAAGGCTGCTGCAGGCCGGCCGCGACGTCACCTTCCTGGTCCGGCCACGGCGCGCCACCGAGCTCGCGAGCGCGGGTCTTGTCATCAAGAGCCCGAACGGCGACGTGACCTTGAAGAATCCGCCGACCGTTCAGGCCGACGCGCTCAAGGACAAGTTCGACGTCGTGCTGCTCAGCTGCAAGGCCTTCGACCTCGACGACGCCATCAAGTCGTTCGCGGCAGCAGTCGGGCCGAATACCGCGATCATCCCGATGCTCAACGGCATCAAGCATCTCGACATCCTCGACGACAAGTTCGGCAAGGAGCGCGTGCTCGGTGGCCTCTGCGCCATCGCCGCAACGCTCAACGAGAAGCGCGAGGTGGTGCAGCTCCAGCCGATGCAGTCGATCAATTACGGCGAGCGCGACGGCAAGCTGTCGGATCGCGTCAAGGCGATCGACGAAGCCTTCAAGAGCGGCATCGCTGGTGCCACCGCCAGCCAGAACATCATGCAGGACATGTGGGAGAAGTGGGTGTTCCTCTCCTCGCTGGCGGCGTCCACCAGCCTGATGCGCACCTCTGTCGGCAACATCCTCGCTGCTCCCGGCGGCAGGGATTTCCTGCTCGGCATGCTGGACGAGACCAGCGCGATCGCCGCCGCGTCAGGCTATACGCCGGGCGGGCCGTTCTTCGAGCGCGTGAAGGGCAACCTCACTACCGAGGGTTCACCGATGACGGCCTCGATGTTCCGCGACGTCAAGGCGGGTCTGCCGGTCGAGGCCGATCACGTCATCGGCGACCTCATCGCGCGCGCCGACGCCGCCAAGGTGCCGGTGCCGAAGCTGCGCATCGCGTACACACATTTGAAGGCGTATGAGAAGCAGCGGGCTAGCTGACCGCACCTTCCGCTATTTGAAATACGCGAGATAGTGCGAGACGGTGGTGATTTCCTCATCACTCATGTGATAGGCGACATCGGCCATCGCAGCGCCTCCACCGCCGACGCGCTGGCTGCTCTTGTAGTCGTGCAGCGCCTTGATCAGGTATTCCTCGCGCTGGCCCGCGAGCCGCGCGACGGCCTTGGTGCCGGCAAAATTATCCGTATGGCATGAGGCGCAGCGGCGGCCGACGGCCACTTGGGCGCCCTTTTTCGACAGGTCCGGATCCTTGTCTTCCGCCGCTATCGGCGGCGTCAGCGCGGCGAAATAGGCGCCGAGATTGCGAACGTCCTCATTGGTGATCTCCTCGGCGATCGGCTGCATCTGGTCGTTCTTGCGCGAGCCGGCGCGAAAAAACACCAGCTGCCATTGCAGGAATTGATCGGGTTGGCCGGCGAGCGAAGGGATGTTCTCGGTCTGCGAGATGCCGTTCTCGCCGTGACAGCCGGTGCAGACGGCGGCCTTCTCCTTGACCGCGGCATTGTCAGCGGCGCTTGCGGCGAGAGAACCGAGCGCGAGAAGCGCAGCCGCGCTGATTGCGTGCGAGATGAATTGCCGGCGCATGATTGGAATTTCCGATCTGTCGAACGCTCATTCCGGGGCGGCGAAGCGCGTGCCCGGAGTTCGATAACCCCCGTTCGTCACTATGGGTTCCGGACTTCTACGTAAGCAGGAACGACAGCGTGCGAAATTGAAATGAGAAAGGCTGCGGCGCCCCTCGGCACCGCAGCCTCGTGTCGTCTTAGGCTACTTCTTGCTGTAGCTGATGCGGTAGATCGCGCCGGCCCAATCGTCGGCGACGAGGATCGAGCCGTCCTTGGCGAGGATGATGTCGTCGGGACGGCCGAGATAGCCCTGGTCGCCCTCGATCCAGCCGGAGGCGAACACCTCCTGCTTGGCGTTCTTGCCGTCGGGACCGACGATCACGCGCATGATGCGGCCGCCCTGGTACTTGTGACGATTCCAGGAGCCGTGCTCGGCGATCAGGATGTTGTTCTTGTACTCGGCCGGAAATTGGTCGCCGGTATAGAACTTCATGCCGAGCGGAGCGACGTGAGCGCCGAGGTTCAGCACGGGCGGCGTGAACTCGGAGCATTTGTGGCCCATCGCGAACTTGGTGTCCGGCAGGTCACCCTGGTGGCAGTAGGGATAGCCGAAGTGCTCGCCGATCTTGCTGATCATGTTCAGCTTGTCCGAGGGCAGATCGTCGCTGATCCAGTCGCGCGCATTCTCGGTGAACCAGAACTTGCCGGTGCGCGGATCGACGTCGCCGCCGACCGAATTGCGAACGCCGAGCGCGTAGATTTCCGCATTGCCGGTCTTGGGATCGACGCGGCGGATCTGCGAGACGCTGGTCGGGGGCACGCCGATGTTGAAGGGCGGTCCGAACGGAATGTAGAACCAGCCTTCCTTGTCGACCGCGATGTACTTCCAGCCATGCGCGGCATAGGACGGCATGTCGTCATAGACGACCTTGCCCTCGCCGGGATTGTCGAGCTTGTTCTCGATGTCGTCGTAGCGGATCAACTTGTCGACCGCGATGACGTAGAGCGCACCGTCCTTGACGGCCAGACCCGTGGGCATGTTCAGCCCCTTGAGGATGGTCTTGACCTCTTTCTTTCCGTTGTTGTCCTTGATGGCGTAGACGTTGCCGAGGCCGAACGAGCCGACGAACAGCGTGCCCTTGTCACCCCAGGCCATCTGCCGCGCGGCCAGCACGCCGGACGCGTAGACTTCCATCTTGAAGCCCGGCGGCAGCTTGACCTTCTTGACGATGTTGGCGAGCTCGGAATCGGACGCGCCGGTGGGCGGACCCGACGGCGGCGCCAGGCCCTTCTGCGCCTCGGTCTCGTCGCCGAGGAACCAGTCGTCCGGCGGATGGGTCCAGAACTCCTTGGTGCCGGATTCGTATTTCTTCAGCGGCTTGTTCTTGTCCTGCTGCTGCGCGTGACCGGCGCTTGTCCCCGCGAGAAGGGCAACCGCTGCAAGCGCCAGGATAGATTGAAAGACGGATCGATGGAATTTCATCGCGTCACTCCCCTAAGGCAGCCATCAGGGCTGCACATTTATTTTATTTTGCTATCGAGAGGCGAAGTTCGGACTGTCGAGAGGACAGGCGCGAAAGGTTAGCACATCTGCGAGCGGTGAGAAGCGCGCCGCGTGCGCTGCGATAGCGCTCATTAAAAATTGAGACGGAAAGTCAACGATGGCGAATCCGGCGACGACACCGCTCTCGCTGCAGCGCGGAATCAAGATCACGCGCCGCTAATTTGCAGGCAGCAGGAGGTCCGGAACAAAAAAACGCGAAAACAACCCCATGCACAGTAGAATGGCTCTGGCCATCTTGCTGCCGGTGACCCCGGGTAGACATCTGACGCGTCGAGCGAATTAGCAAAGGTGGCGACTACTGGGCGACGGGGTAGGGACCGTCGTTGAAAATCGTCTCATGATAGCCTTTCGAGCCGACATCCCGCGCCAGCATGCTGCGAAAATCGCGATCATCGCGAAGACAGTTCAGGACATGCGCGAAGTCGAATTCGGGCCGCCAGCCCAGCTCGCGCCGCGCGCGCTCGTTCACATAGACGCGGTCGATCGCGGGGAACAGCCGCCAGCCGCGCGCCGCATAGAGCTCCTCACAATCCGGATAGAGCTCGCGCACGAGACCGGTCGCGTCGCGCGCCAGCGCAGCGAGATGGCGCTGCTCGAACGGGCTCGTGGCCGACAGGATGTAGCGGGTAAACCCGATGTCCGGCGCGCGCTCGGCGGCGAGCAGATGGGCGCTCACCGCGTCCGCGATATCCAGCCGGCGATAGAGCAGCTCGTTGGCCTGCGCATTCTCCGGCGCGTAAGCCGACCGCATCGCCGGATCGTCATCGTCTTCCGGGAAGAAGCGCGAGGTCCTCAAGACCACGACAGGCAGGCCGCGCTCGCGACGGAACAGCTCGCAGAGAGTCTCTGCCATGAGCTTGGTCGTGCCGTAGATGTTCTTCGAGATCGGCCGCAGGTCCTCGGTGACCCACACCGCGGCCTGTCCCGCCTCGGAGCGAAGCTGCGAGCCGAACGCGCTGGTGGTGCTGGTTAAGACAAAGCTGCGCACGCCGGCGACCACAGCCGCTTCGAGCAGGTTGAGCGTGCCGATGACGTTGGTGTCGATGAAGGCTTGCTTGCTGTGGGTCGCCACATGCGGCTTGTGCAACGTCGCGGTGTGGATCACGGCGGTGACGCCGTCCATCTGGCCCCGCACGAAATTGGGATCGACGATCGAGCCGACGGCATCGGTGAAGGGCGACGCCTTCAGGTCGATCCCACGCGCAGGCGAACCGCGCCCGCGGAGCGTGCGGAGAAGGGCTTCACCGAGATGGCCCGCGCTGCCGGTAACCAGAATCGTCATTCGTGACCCAATACAGCCGCCAGCCGCGTGGAAGACCACGTGCCCGTCCGGTTCGGCTGGATGCTTGGGAAAAATTGGAGCGGGCGAAGGGGCTCGAACCCTCGACCCCGACCTTGGCAAGGTCGTCAGGGATGGGAAATGTGGGCATATGTTGCCAACGTAAAAACCCGGCTTAACCCTGATTCAATTGACATTTTGCGCTTCGCGCCGTTTTGTGGTTGGCATACTATCACAGAACAAAATGCGAGCATTCTTTACCCTGCTTTACCCTGAGACCGTCATGCCTGTCTTGAAGCTGACCCGCGACAGGGTCGAAGGTGCGAAGCCCTCTGGCACCCGCTATGAGGTCAGGGACGCGGCTTGTCCAGGCCTACACCTTGTCGTGCAGCCGTCCGGCGCGAAGTCATGGGCGTTCCGTTATGTGATCGCGGGGGCTACCCGGAAGCTGACCCTGGGCCAGTATCCTGCACTGACGCTCGACATGGCCCGCGCCGACGCGGCGATGGCGCGGGGCGAGGTCGCCAAGGGCGGCGACCCAGCCGGGCTGAAGGCCGAAACCCGTAAGACGGCACCGGCAAACACGGTCTTGGCCGCATTCAAAGCCTATGACCTGGGCCACCTTTCATGGGGCCGCGAGTACATCGACCACGAAACCGGCGAGCGCAGCCGCGCCAAGGCGGTTGAGCCGGCCATCGGCGAAGAAACTGCCGCCGCGACCCGGTCGTTCTTCCTGCGTCGCGTGCTGCCCCTGTGGGGCCGTCGCCCGGTCGGTTCCATCACCCGGCAAGACGTGGTCGTCTTGCTGGACGACCTGAAGGGCTACAAGGACGCCCGGCGCAAGGGGAAGACACGCCTGTCGCATTTCTTCGGCTGGACGATGGACCGCAACGCGACTGTGACCGTCAATCCGGCAGCAGGCGTGCAGACCGGCGAGATCGCACCGAGCCGAGAGCGCGCCTTGACTGACGCCGAGTTGCGCGCCGTGTGGCTAGCGTGCGGTTCGTTAGCGAATTTCGGCGCGATGGTTAAGACCATGATTTTGACGCTCGCCCGCCGGTCCGAAGTGTCCGACATGCCAATTTGCGAACTGTCGAAGTCGATGTGGTCCCTTGACGGAACTCGCACAAAGAACGGCCGCCCGAACGAAATCGCAAGAACCCCTTTGCTTAACGACGTGCTGGCGTCCGTGAAGCGCGGCGACGACACGGCGTTCGTGTTCGAAGGCCGCCATCATAACCGTCCCATCGGCGGCTTCAGTGACCTAAAGCAGAAGCTTGACGCGCTGACCGGCGACGCGGTCGCACCATGGACGCTGCACGACCTGCGGCGTACGGGGACAAGCGTCATGCAGCGGTTAGGGATTCCGTTCGAAGTTCGCGAAGCCTGTTGCAACCACACGATCAAGGGTGTCGCCGGCGTTTACAATCGGCACGACTACTCCAACGAAAAGCGCCAAGCCTTCGAAGCGCTTGCCGCTGAAGTGGCGCGGATTGTCAACGGTGAACAGGATTCCAAAGTCGTGCCGCTGCGCCGCTAACGTTCCTTTGACTTTTTCAGGCGGCAGGATAAATACCAGGCAATGGCCCCGTACAAATCTGGACGCGCAATCCAGTTCGGGGCACTCCTCAGAAGCCTCCGACGCAAAGTCGGCCTCTTAGCTGGGGAAGGCAATAATGCCTGCCGTTCCGCAACGGCGATGCATTAGCCCTGTAATCCGTCCTTGCGCGATAACGCGTTTAGGTTTGGGCACATAGACTAGCGAGCGGGGCTAGAACCTCTGACGCCGTCGCGCAAGCGATGCGTGGGAGACTAGCTATGCCTATGCCTGGCAACGTCATTGAACCATCCGAACTACCCAAGCTGAAGCGCTACCTTAGAGTCGCCGGCGTCCGCGCCAGATACGGCGACACATCCGACGAATGGATTCGCCGTAAGACGCGCGAAGCCGCATTCCCTTCGCCCTACTACATCGACGGGGCCGACCGCTTTTGGTCCGTGGAAGAGTTGGACGCGTGGGACGTCGCTACGCTGAAGCGCGAGCCGCAACGGCCGCGAAAGTTGGTGCGGTCATGAAGCGCGAACGCATCAACCTAATCGACCTCCGCCAAGCGTGCGCGATCATTGGCGGATCTAAGCCCATTTCGCGAAGCACTTTCTATCAAGGAATCGCCGCCAGGCGATATCCGCAGCCCGTGCGGGTAGCGCCGCATACGGTGCGATGGCAAAAACGCGAAATAGAAGCGTGTGTCCGTGCCGCCATCAATGCGCGTCGGCGCATGCTCAAATCGACGCCGCTAAAGCGGTCAAAGACAGCTTCGAAAAGGTGTACCCATGGCCAGCCGTGACCGCATCAGCATTGAATATCTTTGCGCTCTGTGTCGCCGCGCGCTCGCGCTGCGTGACGCTGCGATGTATTCCGCCACTGCGGAAGAGCTCAACCGGTGGGAGTGGGATATCCGATCCTTTGTCGGACAGGCAGAGCAAGAATGGCCGTTCGCGCCGCATTACGGCGTCATCGTTTGCGTAAGTGACGGTTGGAATTTGGTCAGGTACGACGACCGCCCAATGGATGAAGCGATGCGAAAGATGCGCGGCTTCTATCGGCTTTAAGAAAATATCCCCCCGCCGTGTTGAGTCACTAACACGGCGGGCAGTCGGTACCAGACATGAAGGGTTGGGTTAATGCCCCAGAGTTCGAAAACTGCCCAAGTAACATTGGGCGATCCCGCCAGGGCGGCCGCCGCCATCCTGCGCATCAGGCCGAAGGGTCTTGTGAAGTTGACAGCCATCGACCCGATCGGCTCGAAGGACGTGATGCGCGGCACGAAGTGCTTCAAGTTGCCGGAAGATCGCGATTCGCTACGCCGCTGGATTGCTGCGCGCGACGGCAAAGAGAACTTGTACCTTGAACCGAACCCGCCGCGCGCCCACGCTGACAAGCGGTCAAAGGAATCGGATATCGCCGCCGTCGAATATGCCTACGTCGATTGCGATCCGAAGAACGGCGAAGACCCGGCCGCAGCACAAGAGCGACTCCGCGAACGGCTAGCGTCGGGCGACGTGCCCGAACCGACGTTCGTCTATTCGTCGGGCGGCGGCGTAGTCGCTTTGTGGCGGCATGCCAAGCCCATCACGGACCTTGAACAGGCAAGGGCGATCAACATCGGACTCGCGCGAGCGCTCGGCGGCCAGACGGAAGGCTTTGATTCGTGTCAGTCGATTGACCATCTGTACCGCGCGCCACACACGACTAACATTCCCAATGAGAAGAAGCGCGCCAAGGGCCGCAAGACGACTGTCGCGGGTGGCTTGGAAGGCGACGCGGCGCGGCGCTACACGCCCGACGAACTGCCGAAGGGGCAGGTCGCCGAAGTCCATGACGCGCCGGGGCTCGGCGATGTGCCCGACGTGGCACTTGACGACCTGCCGATTAGCGACACGTTGAAGGAAATCATCCGCGACGGCCGGTCGGAGAACTGCGACGCGCCCGACGACGACTCGAATTCCGGTTGGCGCATGAAGGCAATCAACCTGATGGCCGCCGCTGGCATCACGCAAGAACAGATTGTCGGACTCTTCGATGAGCGGGCGAACGGCGACCTTGTCGATGCGTTGCATGAGAAGCACGGCAGCAGGGCTGCGGTGCGCAAGCGTATTCGTGACGAATACGCCAAGGCGCAAGCTTACATTGCGGAAGGCAGGAAGGATGATTTTGCCGACGACTTGGACCTGCTCGACGATGACGATGCCAAAACAGTCGTGAGGCTGAAGCCGAAGAAAACGACGAAGGCGAATCCTTACGCGGGCGTTTCGCTCGCTGCCATTCTCGCGACGAAGCCGCCGAAGTGGACACTTGAAGGCATTATTCCGAAAGGGTCGTTCTTCGAAATCTTCGGACGCGAGAAGGCAGGCAAGACGTTTTGGGCCTTGCATTTGGCGCTGTGCGTGGCGACGGACAACGATTGCTTCGGGCGGGCAGTCGCGCCGGGCCGTGTCCTCTACATCATCGCCGAAGGCAACCGCCGCCTGTTCGCAAATCGAGTCCTTGCGTGGATTAAGGGGCAGGCGGGCAACAACGCGGAGCGCGCCGCAGAACTGCGCGCGGCCATCGACCAAAACTTCCGCATGGTCCCTATCCCAGTTTACATGAACCGCGAGAAGGACGCCAAAGCGTTGGTAGAGGCGAACCCCGGCCGTTGGTCAATGATGGTTATCGATACGCTCTTCCGCAACATGGAAGGGGACCCCAATGGTTCGCAGGACATGAGTCGTTTCGTCAAGGGAATCGATTTCGTGCGGACTCGGCTGCGCGCAACCATGCTGTTGCTGCATCATCCCGGCCACTCGAATACGGAACGCTCGCAAGGTTCGTCCGCGCTCGCCGCCGCCATTGACGGCCGGGTCCGGTTCTTCATCGGCAAGGATAAAAAAACGCGCGTGTGGCAAGTCATGTTCCTTCGTGATGGCAAGGTGCCTGAAAAGCCGGACGCCTTCGAACTAGTCCCCGCCGTGGTCGAAGTCGGCGGCGTCACTTATGACTGGGACGACCCGAACGACGACAGCGAAGTGACGTTGCCGGACGTGGTGTCGCCGTACCTGTCCAAGATCGAAGTGCCTTCCGCAGCCAAGGACTTCGGCGGCGAACTGACCGACGAAGAGGAACTCTTGATTCGCATCGTCACGGAAACACCAGCGACACAGAAGGCGCTAGAGAACGGCAAGTGGAAGCGGTCGCGGTTATCCCGCACCGTCGCCCTTTGTGTAATGAACAGCTGGCTGGAGAAAGGCACCCTGAAGCCAACAAAGCAGGGCCTCAAACATGCTGAAACGCTGGACGTGGACGACGCGGAAGAGGGGTTTGGATGATTAACCTCCGCTAACCGCAACTAGCAAACTGCTTGCCCCAAAGCACGACTGACGCCGTATGAAACTACTGGTCGAATATCTGCGGTTAAATTTGAACGCTTGGCTGCCGACGAATCCGATTCTACCTTCAAGGACCAATTGTTGCGCTCGCTCAATCCTATCGAACGTTGGCAGCGAAGCGAGCCCAGGCATATGAGCTATCGATGCCGAGACCTAGCGCATCGTAGCGAGAAACTACCACCTGAAAAAATGCTGCATTTCACGTAACATCGCTCGCGCTCGATCTGTGTAAACGCCGTACGAATAGTGGCGGTCCAGCGTAATCAGACCGGCAATGACCATCACAACTGCAATAATCCATTTGAGCATGGGGCAATCCTACCAAGGCTGCGCCTGGTGCACTCCGAATCTTAGCGAAGTTTGGGTGTCTTGATATCGAACGGGGGATTCGCCTCCACCTGTTCATTCGGCTGGCGCCGGCTAGGTCCCAGATAGTCGGGGCGAATTCTATCGCGATCACGCAATTTGTTTCAAAGGCAACGCTGGCGGCGCTCAATGAACACTTCACCAAACAGGAACGGACACTTCGACGTTCCGTCAGTCTCCGCAAGCCGACTCCTCATGAAGTTCAGAAGATCATCCGCCGAAAGGGCGTCGTTGTCATCGTCGTGGAAGTCGAAATAGTATCGCGGCGAATGGGTCCTCCGCGTCGTAAGCCGAGTTTAGCCCGTGTTCTCGTCCGGATGAAATACGGTCTCTATGCCGGTGAATAGGGTCTGCAGAACTAGCGAAGTGTAACAGAGATGCTGGATCGCCCATCATTCTCGATTTGCATTGCCGGATCCACAGACAAAGTCCCGACACCAATTAGGTTAGATGGGCAAAGAGGGAATTAACCGCAGGGCGAAAGTAATTTGCCTCCATATTGCTTTGTCCACCCTGCGAAGGATGAGTGCCGTCAGGGTATAACGCTGCGTTTGCGGCAGCGGAGTCAGGGCCCCAGGTGGGATCGGCTGCCCAATCTACGACGAAGTCGCACTTTCCTTCACTGGGGAAGCGGCGCAGAGCCCCATCGGCGACGGCCCGATTTGCATTAAAGAGACTTTCGTTGCGCGGATTGTGAGTGCTGATTCCGAGCTGGACGATCTTCCCTGAAGACTTAATTGCATCCTGGAATCTAGCCAAGTAGTCAGTAAACGCGGCAAGCCACGCTGAAGCCTCGGTCGAACGAAGATCGTTTTGTCCCGCTTGAACGAACAGGATGTTCGGGACATCTTTGAAAGCGGCGATCACTGAAGCCTGTCGGCGGAGCATATCAGCAAGGAGAGCACCGTCCGTCGCAAAGCACTGCTGACTAGTCTCATGGATAGCGTTTGGGAGGTAGAGGGTATGATACGATATCGTCCTGGCTCCGCCGTTATCGACGCTGGAGCTTGAACCTTCAACAATGAGATGACGCATCAGAGGCATTGGTCTTCTCCCAGTTGCGGATCAACAGTGCAGCTATACGACGAGCATTCGGCTCTACCTAGCTACTCGGCGGGAGCGCATGGCGCCTGCGCTGGTTGCACGACCGGACCCGTGGCTAATCCCGTTCAAGTAATCTGCTTAAGCGGCGCGTTCTATTTGGAACGCGATCGAACTGAGGCGTTTGCTCCCTTGCAGCATAGGAGTCCACAATGCGATCTTCCAGATTTCTCTTTCTGGCGGCCTTCGTTTTGACCAGCACCTCTGTTCTGGCGCAAGCTGGCGGAGGTGGTTCAGGTGGGGCTTCGGGAGGAGGAACAGGCTCGGGCAGCACAGCGGCCGGCTCTATGTCGAGCAGTGGCACCGTGAACGGTACGGGTGGTTCGCCTGGACCGAACACGAGCAACGCTCTTAACCACCAAACCGCGGGAAATCGGCTGGGCACTCCCGATCGGAATGAGAATAACGGCTCGTCTTCCCCCGCTAGCGGCTACGTCACAGATCCTACGATGAACAAGGCAGTGCAGGATTTGGGGAATACCAATACTGGTATTGTAGCGCCTAACCGTTAGCGCTTACGGCGGACGGGCGCCCGCTGTCGGACGCGCGGGTGAAACTAGAAGGAGTTCTATTTTTCAAATGCTCCATACACGATGTTCTTCAGCGCTGTTCTGATTCTTGTCCGGTGGGTGACCGTCTGCGCCATGAATACCACAAACATGTTTTCCTTCGGATCAATCCAGAACGTGGTGCCGCCGGCCCCGGACCACGTCATTTCGCCAACGCTGCCCTCGGTAAAGCTGACACCCGGCTCGGTTCGAACTGCAAACCCGAGCCCGAATCCAAATCCCGGCCCAGGTAGATAGTACGGACCCGGCTGTACGCCAGCAGCGGGTCCAATGTGATTGGAGCCCATGTAAGCCACCGTCTTAGGACTAAGGTAGCGGCGGCCATCCAACGCTCCTCCATTGAGGATCATCTGAGTAAATCGGGCGTAGTCGGTGATCGTCGAGACCATTCCTCCACCGCCGGATTCCCACTTCCGAACGACACGTGGGTCGCTCATAGTCGCTCCAGCTCCGATAGTCCTATCGTTTGGAAATGGCTCGGCGACGAGTGACGCCTTCGAAGGATCAGGCACGTAAAAAGCTGTGTCTTTCATGCCCAGCGGATCGAGGATGCGCTCCTTCTCGAACTCGTACAGCGACTTACCGGAAGTTACTTCGATCACCCGGCCGAGGATGTCGGTAGACTGGCTGTAGTCCCACGTCGTACCCGGCTGATAGGCAAGGGGCAGCTTTGCTAACCGCTCGGCAAACTCTGCATTGTCGAAGTCTCCAGCCGTAAGCTGAGACTCCACATACGCCTTCTTAACCGCTCCTTCGCCAAAGAAACCATAGGTGAGACCAGACGTGTGCCGCATCAGGTCTTGAATGGTTATTGGCTTCTTTGGGGCGACGAGATCGAGCCCGGCGACGCCTTCCTCGCCTTTCTTCTCGACCCCGACCTTCACGTTGGCGAATGCGGGAATGTACTTCGAAAGCGGGTCCTCCAGCTGAAGCTTCCCCTCTTCAACAAGCATCATTGCTGCGACGGTCGTGATCGGCTTCGACATCGAATAGATGCGGAAGATGGTGTTGGCCGTCATCCTTTCATTCGAGGCAGGGTCCCGCACTCCGAAGGTACCAAAATAGGCTGTCTTTCCGTTGCGCTGAATTATCACGACAGCGCCGGGAATCTTCTTTCCTTCGATTTCGCCTTTTATGTAAGCGTCCAAGCGTTCGAGCCCAGGCTTGCTGAAACCGGCCTCTTCAGGACTGACTGTCGCCTCTTGGGCAAGAACTGGATGAAGCGCAACTATCGAGCCAACGAGGGCCAACGCGCCCAGCGTACGAGTGAACGGAAGCATACTGATCCCCTAAGCAGAGCGTGCGAGTTCGCTGCCGACAACTGCCAAAATCCTATACCGGCGCTCGGAAGTGTAAAGCGCCTTCGTTCGGGCCGAGCGAGCTCGGCTGCAACTCGAGCGGAAACGCTGCAGTGCAATGTCCCCTTGATCTCAAACACTCTCCTATTCGCCGTCCGCTTGAAGTGCTTTCGAAGCCACGAAGCTAAGCCGCCCCCAGTGATAGTGACGGAGCGCACATCCCCCAGATGTGCAGCCGGGTAGACCTATTCTACGCCTAACCCTCTTGAAGGATTGTCTGCCATGAAAACCTCTCGCACCTCGCTTTTCACCGCTGCCGGAATTTTCGCAATGAGCCTCTTTGCTAGCTCTGCGCAAACGGCCAACGCTGGCGGCCTAGGACTGGACTGGCTTTCGAACAAACCTTACGTCGAATGTATTAAGCAGGCACGGATGCTTGCCGACGTCAGTAGCATCGTGCGAGGCGCCGTGTACCGGGAGGCTAGCTTTGAGCAAGGCCGCCACCAGTGCAATCGACGCTACTACGGTCACGAATAGGCGCACCGCTCACCACGAGGGCGATAGCGCCAGGTCGGCATGTCGCCCTCTCACCAGCTTGTTGGCTTCGCTAGCTAGACGAAGGGAGGAATTACCGATGCGTTTTCTATTCGCCGGTTTAATTCTGATGTCGATAAGCCTCGGAATGCTTCTTTCGCTCGTGCTCGATAACTGGCTTAGAGGTGGCGCTTACGTTTGGTGGCTCTTGCTCGCCCTTCTCATGTCGTTCGCAATCCTATCCGCAAGTATCACGGTGTTGGCCCGGCTCAGGTGAGCCTCACCGAGGTGACGAGTGCGTTTCGCATCTCATCCTTCTCAATTTCTGATTTGGGATTGTGCTCGCAAAGCTGCCTTGCCAACGGTCGTTAGTTCATACCGCCCAACCGTGAGCCCCACGGCAGCATTCGTGGGTGCTCACAGCGGTACGCAGGCAATCTTGCGGGCCGAATAGTCCGTGCAAACTTCAGCACCCCCAAGAAGGATGGTCCACCTGCCCGCAGAACTACCCGAAACCTCATTGCTGCAGCGCACAAGATATGCTTGCGTTTTAGGCAGGCAAACCGTCATAAGGCGTCGAGATCAAATGGATCGGAGATCTCCTCCGGGACTGATGGATCAAAGGGCAATTTAACATGACCGATTTCTCCAGCATTCAGCAACATCTTACCGCCATTACAACCGCCCAGAGCGATTTCGCAAAGTCGTCGTTCGAGGCCAGCAAGGCGTATTTCGAAAAGCTTGCAGCTGTGAAGTCGCCCGACAAGTTCACGGAGTTGACAGCCGAATACGCCAAGTCTGCACAAGAGACGTTCTTCGCCGAAGCGACCAAGATCGGCGAGCTCTACAGGACGTTTGCGCAGGAAGCCTTCAAGCCGATCACTTCAAGCTTTCTGCCCAAGTGATGGCATAAGCGTCCTCACCAGCCTCAGTCGGTCCGCCTTCAAAGTGACCATTGCCAAAAGCACAATGTCGCGTAGCCGAATATCTTGGCCGGCGGCATTGTGTATCAAACAGGGCCCTGAAACTCCTCAGCAGCTCGTCGAACGGTGCCTCGCTCGCCGCTTCCACCTGCATCGGTGAGCCCCCAGGTAGAGATCCGGCGGCTCCGCGGTCGCAAAGTGGACATCCTTGATTTCCTCGGCCCTTTCCAGAGGCACGCCGAGCGTCAGGCCCTGATCAAGCTAATCTCTGCGCACCAGTTGTAGCTCTATGAGCGCCAGCCTCTGCAAGGCCGCGGGGTCGCGTTCCCCTGCTCCTGCTGTACGCAGGATTGACTCTGCAAGAAGGTTGACGTGAGACGAATGCACCGGCTCGGGCAGGCTCGCGACGGCGGCCTCAAGGGCGGAGGTCATCGCCGCTATCACGTCCGGCGAAAAAGCCGCATTGGCGAAGTTCTGCATAAAAGGCTTTGCTTTGCCGCATCGATCGGCCGACCAACGCCGGGAAAAGGTGGCAGTTCCCACATAGATCGAAGTTGCACGGCCATTTTCATTTATCTCTCTGGAGGCCCAGGGCGGTCCATTTGCAAGAACGGTTAGCCCGGAAGCTTGCCGAGCCAAGGCATCGCCGCCGTGCAGGCGATGGAAATCAGCCTGGTCCGAAACCCAGGACGACCACGAGGGGCGCTGATTGAGCGCAGACCCAGGAACGCACCGAGCAGCGCTCCATAGTTCCTCCTGAACTCGCCATTGAGTTTGGCAATCTTCGACAGTTCTGAAGACGTGTCGTCGGTCATGGAGGCTGGCTCCTAATGTCGGCTACCAGCATCCTATGAACCACCGTTTCGCCCGACGGCGCAAGAAAAGTTGTCGGTTTCCCGAAATGACGTGTGAGAGGCGGTCGGCGGCGACTTCACCAGTCATCAACATTTTATCTTTAACCTGCGCCGCTGCTCGGAAGCCAAGCGGGTGGTCTATGAGTGGAACTCAGGAGCAGGACAAGCGCGTCGTCTTTGAACGACCGATCGAAGCCCGATTGATGGCGATCGATGGTACTTGGCAGCGGCCCTGCAAGATACATGACGTGGCGGAAACGAGCGCCAAACTGGTGATTGACGGAGCGGTGACCGATATCGGTCAGAAGGAGTTCTTCCTTCTGCTGTCACCTACTGGCTTAGCCTATCGTCATTGCGAGCTTTCGTGGGTGAACGGCGAGTTCGTTGGGGTGCATTTCATCAACCGCGGGCGAGCATCGAAACGGGCTCGACGTGGTGAGACACTGGTGAAGTAAGCGGGCGTCAGCCCCATCGAGGGATGCAGATGTCGCAAGCAATCAAATCAATCGTTTCGGGCTACGTTGAATTAAGAGATATCCGTGCTCTTGCCGAGCTGTTGACGCACCGGCGCAGGACGCTGAACCAACTGCAAGCCGTGTCAGGAATCAATGCCGCTAGTTCGATAGACTTGGTTCTGAGTGACATCGAAGTCATCGAGGCAGGCTTGGAACAGTTGAAACCACCTGCAGGATCGCTCCCCGAAAACGAGTGGAGTTGAGCAAGGCTCAATCGAGCTGTCTGCTTCCAAGAAAATAGGAATGCTAAATCGGTCCAAACTCGACAGGCCATACACGCCGGCTTTTTCTAAATATCTCTGTCTGCAGGTCAACGCTGCAGCCCGTTCGCACAGAACGGAGACATGATGACTCACAAGGCGCGAAGCTGGCACAATCCAGCATTCTAATTTCAAATTCCACCAACATCAAAGAGCGCCTTATCGGCAACTATCCATCCCCTTCGCGAGGGATGGCGACCAATCGTTATGCCGGCAACATCCTTCAACATGAACGTGGGTTCCGGGGCGGGACGTACGGTGCGACAGGACCGGTCGCATCGACACCAAAGAGCCGCGAAAGACATACGAGAGCGATCTGCGGGAACGGGGGAGCCACACTCGGAATCGGACCGGTGTTGGAAGTCTACCTGGTGATAACCGAAATCAGTCTTCGGCAATTGGTCTCGAATGATCGCCGCGAAGCGCTCGACGAGCAGTAATAAGGGCGTTCAATCATACCGTGATAGTGGAGACGGCGGCACTGTTTGACGCGCTGAACCTAGACCGCAAACGCCGTGGGCTAGGCGAGATCATCACCCCAGCGTCGTCACGCGGCTATTGAGCAAGCTGGTTGAAGGCGGTGAGATCGTTAAGTCGGGAGACCATAGACGGCCAGAGTACAGGCTTTCAGCGTGACTTGACGAACGGCAAACTGAGAACGGCGTTCTGGGGCCACACAGGGAGAGCGTCGTTCGCAGGCCGTCTGAAGTCTTTCGGTTTGAATTTGTCGAGATCGGGCTGCGCAGCGGCGAAAACGCTTAAGCGCTTATCTTGCCCCCACCGTTCAGCGCGCGCATTGAACTTCGCTTTTCCCTCGGAGTGGCGCTCCCAGAACAGGGGCGAGTTGAGTCTGAGTGGCAGGATTCTTCCATTTTCCTGCTTCAATGGTTGTCGAGTATCAAAAGACAGCAATGTGTCTGACCGTCTGCCGTCTCTATCGCAATAGTGGTAGTGCCAACCTACGACCCCGTCATAGTCTCGGTCCAGGACGTCTGAAAGCCCCGAGATTTTCAGATAGAGAACTAGCGAGGGATCGTGCCGTAGTGGAACGACACGGATATGTTCGACATATCCCCTGACAATAGGGGTGACTTTTTTGACCACATATATCGGCACCAGACCGCCGGACTTTTCGCCTCCTTCTTCCCAGAGAAGCCCGAGTTTGTTCAATTCACCGATAAGCTCTCGAAGCTCAGGGCAATCCCAAACGAAACCAGTCGCCGGGGTCACAAATCTCGCGTCATCTTCTGCTTCCCTCCGACGCATTTCTGCAAGCACCTGCGCAGAGGCCTGAACGTCCGACAGGATGCCCAGCGTAATGCGGCTCTCCTCAGCAATAGACGATCCTTCCATATATCGACGTGGGAAGGTTTCGCGCTCAGGCCAATTCATTCGATTCACCCCCCGACGAACCGTGCGTTTCACCGTGCAGCCTTGCACCGTGCACGGTGCGGCGCACGGTCATGCTGCACGGTTCGTGCGCGGTTGTTCTACAAAACTAGACACTTAGTCCGACGGCCCAAGGACCGTACATCAACCGCGGACCGGTTTTTCCCATCAACCGTGCACGTCTCTCGCTTCCCTAGAAGGGAGACGGCACGAGGGCAGCGAGCTATAGACCGGGGCGGTTGCCGCTACAGGCAGTTCTCAAGGTGCGGGCGGCGTATCGATTCGGTCCACCTTGCGCTTCTTTGCTTTGGTTGCGTACGCCTCTCGGATTGTTTGCTTTTGCCATCGTCCACTCAATGTATCCAGGTCGATATACGACAACTCGCTACCCTCGGTTTCTCTGAACCACGAAATGAGGGGCTCAGCTTCATCATAGCACCATGGCAACAAATCGCCCCAGCAGTCGAATGCCACGCGGTCGTCGAAAACTCGACGATTGATCCCGACTGCAATGAGTTCACATATGTTCAGCCAAACACGAACCTTTTTGTATTCCTCAGTTGTGATGTACTTCTCAAAATCGAAGCCCTTGGGTTTGAATTGCCGAACCTGAACTTTGAAAACATCGTACGTATCCAGGCACTCTTTATCCATCGAGGCCTTAAGAAAGAAATCGATTGTTGCGCGCTTGCGAGCTAGCTGCCGCTGAACACTAATTGAGTGAAAAGCGATTATCGCAGCGCCTAAAGCAATGAGCGCTGCAAACCATTGCGGGATGGTGCCCCAAAACTCTCCTTGATTCATTCTTCCACCTTTCTTTCGGTTGCATAACTGTACTCCAGCGGCAGCGAATAGAAATGCGATTGTCGAATGTGCCAAAGGCGAAAGTGATTAGGCGTGGGAATCGCCCCCCCCCAATTGGGCTCGAGTCCCAGTTGGGAATCCCGGCTGCGAGAATCACACGAATTATCTTCCGTTATAGCGTTTGCGCGATTCCCACATGGGAATCCCTTGGGATTCAGGAGCCGATTCCCAATTCCCCAGCTGTCCCCGCTCCTAAGAGCGGGACAGTGGGAATCAGCTTAGGATTTTGGACAAGATTGAGCGTGACTATATTGCCCTGATGCACACGGCCCCGGCTAGGCGGCGTTTCGTTACATGTGCTCGACTTTTTTTGCGGGCTGATGGCCCTGTCCCCCCCTGCAGCCCATTGCACAGCATAGAGTGTGAAGGCATTGCGCTAACACCTTTTTCGCTGAAAGCAATTCGGTTTCAGCCCATGGCGCTAACGCTCTACTGAAAAGCAGGCCAAGCACACTTCGACCGCCATCACGGGTCGCGTGCAGGGCAGCACAATAATCAAAACAACTTTTTGCTTGCTTGGGTCGCGGCATTCCGAGCGCGGCTAGAATGTTTTTTCCCGGTTCCTTCCGGACGCAGAAACCTTACGAGGGAAGACACGGGGGGCACGACCCGTGAGATATTGGGAGTTGAAAAAAATGTCTGCGAAATGCAATTGGCAGAATTCTTTCTTATGGCTGCAGATCCGTAACACCTCTGAAGGTCTTTCATCACAAGTGGACGATGCCAATTCGGGCGCTCGTGGTCTAAAAGCCGTTGAGCGCTTCACAAGGGGCGCTTAGCAGGACGGTAACGCTGTTCGCCGACTACGCGCGTTGACAGCTTCAGCGAGTTGGGATCGGCTTCCGCCTTATTTCTGCGCTCTTCCCGATGAAAACGGCTGTCATCTTGGCGTATCGATTT
The DNA here is from genome assembly GCF_000515415.1 of Bradyrhizobium sp. WSM1417. Lineage (NCBI taxonomy): Bacteria > Pseudomonadati > Pseudomonadota > Alphaproteobacteria > Hyphomicrobiales > Nitrobacteraceae > Bradyrhizobium > Bradyrhizobium sp. WSM1417. Next base: position 1,019,979 of record NZ_KI911783.1, on the reverse strand, counting down.
CCGGCTTGGTGGGCGCGCCGAGGAGCCTCACCTGGCCTCCACAAATAGCACCGGCAACGGGCTGGCCGCCAACGTCATGCAGATCGCGCCGCGCTGGGCGGTGCTGGCGCTCGTCGCAAGCTCGTCGCCTCCAACACCTTCAACATCGCCGCCGACCTCGCGGCGGAGGCGCTGTCGCTGGTGACCCTGAGCATATACGGGCCGGCGTAGTCGGCAGACGCTGAAGGAACGCTTAGCGCACCAGAACCAGTCATAGGCGCGGTCGCGAACGGCGAAGGCCAAGGTGCCTTGTCGGCCTACGAAGTATTTCATCAAATGGGATGGATTTTTGTCAATCCGATTCAAGGCATTGTACACCAGATATACTAATCCAGCTGAAACGAGTCATTGTTACTCCGTTGCTCGAACATCAATGAGGCAGCAAATGTCCATCTGTATTCAGGGGCTCGTCATCATCTTGTGCGCTCATGCAGGCACAGTCAGCGGCGCGCTTACCTCGCTTGAACAACCCCCACTTTGATTGCCGTTAATGGCCAGCGAATGAAGATCATCTTTAGTAGGAAAGGCGTTGACAGCGCTGCCGGTCGTTGCTGCAGTCCGCTAATCAACGGACGACCAATCAGCTTGCCGATACCAACTAGGATGCCAACGGCCACTCGTTACGGCGACCTGACGACATCGACGATCGCGTTCGATTTAACGAAAGGCAGGCTTGACCCAACACAACCATGTCATCTCGATCCTGACATCGATCGAGAGGCGCTCAATACTCAAAGACCGCACGGCTGGCGAGGAGCGCTAGGCCAAGTTTCTAGCTCTCTGTCGCACCTGCGAAACAACGACGTTGGTCCAGGCGACGTCTTCCTTTTCTGGGGCCTTTTTCGAGAATGCGTGCAAGCCACAAAGGGTTGGCGCTACGCAGGTCCAAAGCGTCACGCAATATTCGGTTGGCTACAGATCGATACGGTGATCGATTTGGGCTGCGATGGATCCCACGCGCTCGCTCAGCATCCATGGTTGGCCAGACATCCACATGTTCGCCCGGGATGGAACAACAAGAACGCAATCTATCTGGCACGGGAGACCCTAACGATCGGCGAGGGCGATATCCCGGGATATGGGGTGTTCCGCCGACCAATATTTTTGACAGAAGAAGGAGCGACGCCCTCCACGTGGTCCGTTCCGCCTTGGCTTGATCCACAGTCTGGCGGAGTAGGCATGACCTACAACCCACCGAGTAGATGGCTTGGCAACGGTCGAGTGACGGTCGCCGCACGAGGACAAGAATTTGTGTCCGACGCGGGCATCCGACCTGATGCGCGAGATTGGCTATTATCTTTGTTCGGAGGGCAGCCTTGAAGGTCTGGACCTACGTTATCACTGTTGATGCCGGGGCCGCCCCTAATTTTGAGCATGGGCTGACGACCCTTACAGTGTGTAAGCCGCGCATTAGAAAGGCGGCCGAGCGAGGCGATCTAGTTCTTGCCTTCAACAGCAGCAAACTGAATCCCGACGAACCTCACTCGGTCCGCTGGGCAGGACTAGTGACGGAGGTCGTCTCCTTGGAAGACTATTGGACCGACAAGCGCTTCGAAGGGAAGAAGCCTGGTAAATCCCCGAAGCCGGACAACATCTACCGACCAACCCGAACTGGCGAATTGAAGCAAGTGAGCAATACGACTCATGGGCCTCAAGACTTTGCTCGGGATGTAAATGGGGAGAATGCTCTCGTTCTGTCGCCGACCTGGTACTTTGGCCCGGAAGTCGCCGTTCTGCCGGCCTCATTCAACCTGCGAATGATCGGTGGCCGTCGCGGCCATAGATGCATCCCAATAACAGACCGCACTTGGTCAAACTTGGAACGTTGGCTGAACGTTAATGTACCAAGTTCTAGCTCGCTAAAATCGCTTTCAGCTGGTGCTTCTCGGTGCTCACCTCGCTCGAATAACGTCGCGTGCGTCAACTAGATCGATTGTTTGTCCGGCCTGAGCGCTCTTTGCCGTGATCGCGCAAGACTAATCGACTATACGTCAGTAACGAAAGCAATAATGGTTGAGCTTTGCCCGCGTTACTCAACCTCAACTATGCCGAAGCGTTGCCGTCCTTCGATCCGGCTGATTGCGGCCACCACTTCGTCGTTCGTGAGTGCGTCCATCAGCTTTTCGACTGTGGACTCTGCATTGCGCGGGACCCCGGGAATCAAATAGTTGCTCAACAGCGAACGGGCTTTCAAGAACGCCGATATCAACGTTTGAATATCTGATCGCTTCGGTACGATTGAGGGCGCGTGCTCCTCTTCAATTGGATATTCCACTGCCGCGCCTTCTGGATCGTTATCGCGAAGCCACTCGACGGCAGAATCGCAGGAAGCGAACACTTTTACGCATTCGTTCGCGACGCTGACATATAGCCAGACACTTGCCATGGCTAAGTCTCCGTTTCAATCGGATACGACCATACGACACCTTCAGGATCGTTCTCGGCAAACCATGCGCTTGCGGCCTCCTCGGTGGCAAAGACCTTTATCCAATCCGCATTGCCGATATGCTTGTGACCGTCCTCGTAAATCCAAACCCACTCCTGTCGTTGTTGCGCCGCAGCGTTGACCTTCTCACGATCGAACTGATCCTCCGGTGAAAGTCTCATCATGGAGTAGTAAACATAAGCTGGGATCGTGCGTCGGTCACCCGGAGGCTTTTCCGCCCGCTTGTCCATTGGTCGAGCGCGTCGTTCATCCCATATCCTCCCTCAAACCCTTGAAGAACGGATGCCGCAATTTCCCTTCGGTACTCTTTGCACGGTATTCGATTTCTGCCAGTAACTCGGGTTCAACCCAGATGCCGCGATGCGCAATGCGCTTCGTGTAAGGTTGCGTTCTTCGTACCAGCGGCTTTAGTCTTCGCTGTAGTTCTTTGGCATCTTCAGGGGAAAATCCGTGATCGACTTTACCGGCGTACAAGAAGTCAGCGCCCTTGCGCCGACCGATGTACATGCCATCCCATTTGGTACCGTCTAAAGCGTAGCCTGCAATAGCCAACGTTTCGCGCTGGGCGCACGTAACCTTCACCCATCCATTGCCACGGCCGCTTTCATATCGACCGTCACGCACCTTCGAAACCACACCTTCCAGGCCAGTCTTGCAGGCGTGCTTGAACATATCCTGGCCGTCGAGTTCAAAGCTATCGCTGAACTGAATCGCTGTGCCGCTGATGATCTTGCGCAACAGGGATTTTCGCTCGAAGAGCGGCGCCCTGCGTAAATCGCGACCATTAAGGTACAGAAGATCGAACGCCACCACCACGATCTTGGTGGACCGGCCTTTCAGTTCATTTTGAAGAACAGAGAAGTCGGTCGTGCCATCCTCGGCAGGAGCGACGACCTCGCCGTCGATTATCGCGGTTTCAGCTTTGACCTGGAAAGCGTCATGCGCAATCTTGCGGAAACGGTGCGTCCAGTCATGACCACGACGCGTGAAGGCCTTGGCGTCCGAGTTGGCGATGTGCAGTTGAACGCGGTAGCCGTCGAATTTGATTTCGTGAATCCATCTATCTCCGCGCGGTACCCGAGCCATCTGGGACGCTAACGCGGGTTCGACAAAGCCCGGAAAATGGGCTTTTACGCCGATTGGTGGACTCTTACGCATACGGCCGATTCAAGCGTAACTGCCGAGATTCGTTCCAGCGCCCCGTTGCTCATTCGGAAATAAAAGGAAGCCAATCAGTCGGACTTTTCACGTTGTCAATCGGTCGCAACCCCTCTGTGTGAAACGATTGCACCGCCGGCTTTGCCTCGGCCCAAACAGCCTTAAGGACGTCTGAGAACGCTTGCCTGATGCCGATGTATTCCTCAGCTGTTTCGTTTGGCAGATGCTCTAAGTCCTGACGATCCATTAGCTTAATGCGGTCCGTCACTGATGGATGCGTTCGGCTAAGGGGGAGATCGTCTGTACCGGTGGATAAAACAGCTCGCGTGCGACTGACGAGTTCGATCGCCCCCAGAATCAGTGCGCCGCCCGCTCCTGAAAACAGGAAAAACTCCCCCTCGCTCTGTCCGATTACAAGTGACATGCCTCTCGCAAACATATCAGCTTCATGTTCATCCGCCAAAAGATCACATTCCTCGCCCATCGAAGTTGTAAGCCCGTGGCTAAGAGAATGATGGCCGTATTCGTGAGCAATCGCGAACACTTCCATCGCGTCAAGAAGCTTACCGCGCAAGTATTGGCGCGCTGCTTGAGGAGCGACCCCCAAGTCTTTCGGAGGAGTACCGAAAACTGCATATCTCACCAAGATGCTCACCCATTGGCTAAGGATCCATCTCTCGGATTGCAGGCGCGTTCTGACTTCCGCAGCGTTAAATTCGAAGTGGGAGCCGCCTTTATCGCATCGCGGCTCGGGAAGCGAATGAACAATAACCTTACTTACCAAGTCGCAGAAAATCAGAAACGGCAGCGTTGTTTCGATAATGCTTACGTCAGTCGCCAAGACGGGCAACTGCCTCGCTATCAACCCGGCACCAACGGAATTGCCGAACACCACTCCGCCTCTGAGCGGAAAAGCAATTTTTCCGCATGCGGCTTCGATCCTGTCAATTATCCCTTGCAGGATGCGAGTTGCGCCAGGGTCGTCAAGGGCCGAGCCGGGCGGACGCTCTGCTAGCGCACGTATAAACTCGTCAGCCATAGACTCAAGTTTATCGTCTGCCACTCCGCTACGTTTGCATATCTCTAGGAGTGTGGGCCGATTGTCCCGAAGCCATTGCATAGTCGCCTCGGCGGTCCGTCCTCCTCCCTGTCTCGCCGCATTGGCGGCTTGTCGCTGCCGCCGGTAATCTTCCGCGGCTTGGCGCTCATCTGGTCCTTTCGACATATTGCACCCACATCGTGAATTTCTCGATTAAGTATTCATGAAGCTAGAAAGTCTGCTTTGCCCGGCCCCTGCCGCGCCATCATTAACTGACCATCCGCTCGAAAACCTAGAAATCTCACCACACTAGTAGGAGTCTTTTACCCGAGCCCCTCTTTGTGTCGGTTGAGTTGGTTCAGCGTGCTTGGCTCGGTTCGGCCCCCGCTCAAGGTTACGAGGGGCCAGAGGATCGCGTCGTGTAAACTTCAATGTCGAAGCAGGTGCCGACCATGACATCTGCTCGATCCATATCAGGGCGCATCCAGCGCTAAAGCGTTGGCTTGATCTACCACGACGGACAACGAACGAATCGAACCGAGCGAGAACTCCGTCGCCCGTAGTCACTCCATACAAGGTGGGCCGATTTCGGGTTTGGGCATCTGGATCGCTTACGTCTCGTATTTATGTTCAAGTAGCTGAACGCGACGGGTAAACAGGCAACAGCGTCATTGCTTCTGCAGCATCCCTCGCCTTTCAATTGGTGCCCGGTGTGTCCTTCCCGATTGAATCGTGCAACTGCATACTGATGGCATGAATGGCGTCAGCGAGATCGTTTGGGTCTCCCGCTTCTCGATGTGCGATCGCGGTCTCTTGTACAGTCTGCACAAATTCGTTTGCATCTAAAACGCCCTTCCGATCGAGCTCAAGCACCAATGTCCGAAGAACGGAAAGCATGCCTAGCACCAATCGATCCCCAGGTATCTTTCGGCCGGTCGCCATCAATCAACTCCCGCTATCTGGCTTACTGTCACAGTACCGGACCCGTTCGCGACTAGCTAGACCACTCAATTTTGGGACAAACATCCAATTGCTAGTAGACCAAGAGTGCAATTTTAGGTCTATGCTTGCCCGGCAATAGTTTACAGTTTGGGGCGGGGATGAAATGGCTAAACTCGCGGGCTTACCTGAGGAAACGTTCAATGCGATGCAACGTGTCCGGGACACTGCCTTGGTTCGATTCGATAGCCTGTTCTCGCCCGGTAGGAAGCTATGGTCGCTCGCAAACCTTCAGCAATTTCACAATATGTTCGTGGACCGATTTGACGAGGGTGACGGATCTTTTCTAGAGAAATTCAAAAAGCAGCTCGAGGATGCTAGTGACGACATTTTTCAGCTAGCCGCAGAGCTTCTATATACCCAACAATTCTTTACAAGCCTCTCCGGCCCCGAAAAGAAACTCGAAAACGTAGAAGCGGTACTCAGTTGGAGCGCGAATCCGCCACTGATTCCAGAATGGGCAGTCGTTGGTGTGAAGAATGGACTTGCGGGTGACCAAAGCTTCAACCAGCATCGACCATTCCATTTGGCATGGTTAGATGAATTTCTAATACATTGGCAAGCACTGCCGGAAGCGGATCGATCTGCTTTGCTTGCCGATCCTTGGCGCTTCGCGGCCGACGTTCGCAGTGTGGAATCATCCCATGGAGCCTACCAGCCAATGCAGGAAGCTTGGCTTTACATCGTGTTTCCCGACAGATTCGAAAACATTTCGTCGAGAAAGGATAAACGGCGGATTCGCGAAGCCTTCTACGATCGCCTTAGAGGAGGCCCCACCGATAATATTGACGCCGATCTGTTGGAAATTCGTGGCCAACTAGCCGATCAAGAAGGAGAGGGCTTTCACTTCTACCGGTCGCCCATTGTTGAGCGATGGCAGGAGGCTAAGATTTCCGGGCGCGACATTGAGCTGTTTCGGCAGAGCCGGTCTCGCGAAAAATACACTGATTTCACTACCGACGAGCGTACAGCGCACAAGAGAGTTCACGACGCACTTCGTAGACTGGGCGAAATAGCGCTCAAAGAGCTCGGGGGCGAGCGCGATTATGCATTGAAGCTAACTTCAGGCTTTCATCCGGTTTCAGGTATCCGAGGAAGAAAACCGAAGGACCTCTGGTTTGGGGTCTATCGTAAAGCTAACGATGAGAAATTCCTCGGGAATCCACAACTGTTCATGATCGTTTCTACCAGAGGGGTTGAGTGGGGATTTGCACCCCTGACTCATCCAGATGATTTCTCGAACCAGGATATCAAGCGTCGGACGAGGGAGGTAGCTAGTCTAGTCCTTGAACAGTTACCCATACCCGGCTCCCCAGAAGCTAAGGATCTGGGAAATCGATTGTCAAAATCGGGCAAATGGAATTTGCGGCGGAAGCAACGCCTGGAGCCAAACCACTCTGAGTTTCAATCCCTCGATGAATGGCTTTCGTTCCTGCGGTCCGATGACGGCATTCGAAATGCTGGTGGCGCAATTACACGTTACGTCCTAGCGGAGGAAGTTGATTCTGTTGATTTAGCGGAGGGCGTCCGAGATTTGGCTCTCCTTTTTCGTCCGCTTATGGAGCGGATGATAGCCGATGCTCCACCCAGCGCGGCCGCGCCTCATGAAACTCGAATCATGATTTCGCAAGTACCTAAAGCTGGGTTGTTAACTCTGAGCGATTTGCTCCGTACGTTTCTGCGCGAGCTGATTTCTGCGCAAAATGGACCATTCCAGAAAACAGAGCCACTTTGGAACGCAATGTCTGAAGTGAAAAGCCGTCTCGAGCAGTTTCCGGCAGTTCAGAGCCGTCCAAACTTGTTGGTCAATATCAGCGTAGGTCAGGGCAACTGGGCGACGGTCCCTTGGATCGCGCTGTTGAATACAAAGATTACGAGATCGACTCAGGAGGGCATCTACGTTGTTTTTCTGATTACAACCAAGTTGGATCGTATTTTTCTTACTCTCAATCAAGGTACAACAACCTTAGTCCGGGAGTTAGGGCAACGCGAGGCACAGAAGCAAATGCTTGATGTCGCCGGAAAAACAAGAACGCTCATCCCGGAGCTCGCGGACGCAGGATTCTTACTAAATAATGAAATTGATCTTGGCGGTGGCGGTTGGCTTGCGAAGAATTATGAAGCCGGAACGATCGCTCATGTAGAATTGCCGACCGACGCATTTCCAAGTGATGAGAGACTAAATGAGCTGCTTGAGGCTGTACTTAACGCCTATGACCGTGCAGTAGACGAGCCCACTGGTGAGAAGGCCGCTTCAGGAGAGCCCCCAACCCCCGCCATTTCAATGATAGAATCCTATAGCTTGGAGGACGCGATCTCTGAGCTTTTTCTCGAGCAGCCAATGCTCGAAAGGCTTCTAGCAATTTGGACCGGAAAGAAGAACCTTATCTTACAGGGTGCCCCGGGAGTGGGTAAAAGCTTTGTTGCAAAGCGACTCGCTCATCTGCTGATCGGACAGAAAGATTCGGGGCGCATTGAAACGGTTCAGTTTCATCAATCATATAGTTATGAGGACTTTGTCCAGGGCTATCGTCCAGATGGAAAGGGAGGATTTGCATTGCGTGATGGCGTCTTCCATCGATTCTGCGAGAAGGCGCGACTGTCGCCCAGTCGAAAACACGTTTTCATCATTGACGAAATCAATCGCGGAAACCTTTCCAAGATTTTGGGCGAGCTTATGCTTCTCGTCGAGTTTGATAAGAGAGGTCCTGCATGGGCCACGAGCTTAACCTACGCTCAACCTGATCAACCCAGGTTCTTTGTTCCAGAAAATGTCTACATGCTGGGTATGATGAACACTGCCGATCGGTCGCTATCAATGGTGGATTACGCGCTCCGCCGTCGATTTTCGTTCGTCTGGCTCGAGCCTATGTTTGGAAGCAAGCGATTCAAACAGTTTCTCGTTGACCGAGGCGTTCCGGAGCTACTCGTCGAATTGATCGTGACGCGAATGACGGCACTAAACCAAGCTATTGGCGAAGACCGATCCAATCTTGGGCCCGGCTATCGTATCGGACACAGCTTCTTTGTTCCTCCTCAGGATTTCGAGTACGACTCAACATGGTATAGGCGAGTTATCGAGACGGAGGTGCACCCGTTGTTGGAAGAGTATTGGTTCGACGACCCGGACAAAGCCGACAGTTGGCGCGAAAAGCTCCTTCAAAGTGCTCCATGACGATCCCGATCCGAAATCTTTATTATTTATTCCTCTATGCTTGGGGTCGATTTCCCGGCGGCTCAGCCACAGAGGTCGGATTCGACAACAGTCCAGATCTACCGAATCTATTCGCGAGATTATTGGTTGTCGGAACGCGAAGTCTTTTTAGACGCGGTCTCGATCGTGGATACAACGTATACACATGGGAGTTACAGGGCCTTCGCGGACGCCTGCGCATGGACCGTATGATCAAGGAAGCAACGCAGCTTCGAGGCGCGGCCGTCTGTGACATTGATGAACTTTCTCACGATGTTCTTCACAATCAGATTTTGAAAGCCACGCTAAATAGTCTCGCTGCTTGTCGAGATGTGGAGGTTTGTAATAGGCACGATCTTCACGCATTGGCACGACTGTTCCATGATGTCGAAGAAATATCTCTGTCGGCTAGCCATTTTCGTCGCACGTCTCTTTCGCGCAATAGCCGCGAATACGGCTTTTTGATAAGGCTGTGTGAATTTGTCTTCAGATCTCTCATGCCGGATGAGCGCGGCGCGAAGACGCGATTCCAAACTGTTGATGACGACGAAATGCGAATGTCTGCGGTTTTTGAAGAATTTCTGCGTAATTTCTTTAAGATGCATCGCAGTGAGTATCGCGTACGAGCAGAATCGCCGGCATGGAACGTAAGCGAAGTAACTGCAAATGATCTCGCGTTTTTGCCTCGCATGATTACGGACATAACTCTGCGGCAGATAGACCATACCATTATAGTGGACGCCAAGTTCTATAAGAATGCTTTGTTGCAAAGCCCCTATGGTGAACGAGTACGATCGCAGCATTTATACCAGTTGATTACCTATCTCCAACACGAACGCGCTCGGCAGCTTGGGATGGGGCTTTCAGGCATGCTGATCTATCCCGACGTCGGTCGATCGCTTCGATTGCGTTATCGATTGCTGGGCATCCCCGTGTTGATTGCCACTGTTGACTTAAGCAAAGAATGGCCGATCATCGACGCTGAGTTACATGAACTGTTGAATGAATGTGCGACGGCGGCGCGCAAATCTAATAGAACTGAAAACGCTTAAGCTCACTGCCGCCGCGGGATAGCCGATCTCGCCCGATGCTCCATTCAAATAGGTTACGATTGCTAGTATGCACGTTGTCGTCGCGGGCGAGACTCATGATCAGTCAAGGGTCTCCGACCAGTTGGCACGATGGCAATCCCGATGAAGTCCGTGACCTGGGCGAGTTATGGGTACTAGGCCTGCGGCCGCCCAACTCGATCCAACAATTGATTTAGCATAGGGGCACAAACGCGCTCCGCTCCAAGCTCAAGACCAGCTTCTGCCGGGTTAGAAGCATCCGCGCAGCGCAAAGCATGTTCAAGTGACCCGCTGCGGATTCGGTTGGAGTGATACTGAACCCTCCGAATTTTCTTCAGCCCGTATTGAGAAGTCCATGAAACGCGAAACTGGTGAACGACTTCGGTAAGGGTGTGCAAGCAGGCGTTTGCCTAATGTGCCGCTAAGCGCGAGAACGGGCTGGTAAGATTCTCACAAACAAATCCGGGCGGAATGCGATGCTTGCATCCCCTCTCGCTTGTCAGAGCGAGTCAAGACAACTAGAAGTAACGCAGGCAACGGGCTCCGACCCGCTACTTTTCGAAAGAGCAACCGGATATGGCCACGTTCGACTTCAATAGCCTAAATCGACCGGCCGCGCCAAAGCGTCCTACCAACCCAATCGAGATTTTCCGCAGCGCACCGGCGCTCGCCGAAACACCGAATGACCTTTGGCAAGGCCAATCCAAAGCGTTGGAGATGTGGCATTCCGGGCGAGAGAAGCGGGATACGCTCATCTCTCTCCATACCGGTGCAGGCAAATCGATCGTTGGTCTGCTGATCGCTCAGAGTCTGATCCACGAAGGCGTTTCAAAGGTCCTGTATGTCTGTGCAACTAATGACCTTGTGGCGCAGACCTCACGCGAAGTAGCTACTAAGCTGGGATTCGTTCATTCTACCCGAGTGGCCGGAAAATTTTCCAACGACAGCTACTCTACCGGGGCGGGCTTCTGCCTTACGAATTATCAAGCCCTGTTCAATAGCAGAACGGTATTCGCGAGGGATCATCGTCCGGCAGCGATCATATTTGACGATGCTCATGTAGCCGAAAAGATCATCCGGGACAGTTTTACCATTCGGATCGAACGCAGTGCCCTCCCGGCCATTTTTGATCGGATTGTCTCTCTCTCCACGCCTCACTTCGAGGCTGTTCAGAGGAGGGACTATTTTCAAGGAATACTGAAGGGTGACTCCGCATACAGAGTCGCGCTTCTCCCACCGGGAGCGGTAGTTGCATTGACGAGAGACTCGACGCTATTGGCGTTACTTCAGGAAGCCGAGGCGCAGATCTCCGAAATCCGATTTCCTCTCGGACACCTCGCGGACCATCTTAATACCTGCTCGGTATTGTTTTCTCAGGGTTCAATTGAAATTTGTCCGGCATTCCTGCCTTCGAAGCGTCTTTCATATCTTGCTGATCCTGAAATCAGAAGGATCTATTTATCTGCAACGCTCACGAGCGAGGTCGATTTCTGCAGGGCGTTCGGACGACGCCCTGCCAATAAAATCGAACCCGAAAGCGATGCTGGGATGGGCGAGCGGCTCATCATTCTGACGGAGAGAAGCAAGCTCACTAGTAATGGGGTCAAGGGTGTCAACGATAATGACTTGGCTCATTGTTTGTCTGCCCGAAACAAGCTTTTGATTTCTACGCCGTCATATCCTGCGGCGACCAAGTATAGGTCATTGGCGACTCCTCCCTCTGTTTCAGAGTTCAGCATCAAGCTCGATCAGTTTCGGCGGAGTTCAGTCCCAAGTGTATTCATTCTGGTCGGAAGAGTTGACGGCATTGACCTTCCACATAACACTTGCCGAGTCATGCTGGCTGACGGTTTGCCGACAGGCTTCTCTCTAATCGAGAGTTATCTTTATGATACCCTGGAGATGCGAAACTCATACGCAGCGAAGCTCGCTAACCGCATCACGCAAATGTTTGGGCGAACCAACCGCGGTCGAAATGATTACTCGACCATTTTCGCCGCAGATCAGCGGTTGGTTGACTGGCTTTCAACCCCTCGCAATGTCGCGCTGCTGCCTGAGTTGCTTCGAAAGCAGTTGCTGCTAGGCAAGTCGCTAGTGGAACAGTTCAAAATTCACGACTTGCAACAATTTCCCGGCCTTATCGATCAAGTGGTAGGACGGGACGCAGGCTGGCTTAGATATTACCAAGATTCGGTATCTGGCCTGGATATCAGCGCGGAGCAGAAAGCGCTGGCCGCCGAAAATGATAGTCTTCTAACCGAAGCGGCAATGGCAGAAGCAGACTTCGCTGCGCATATGTGGGATGGAAATGCATCGTCCGCGCGCGATGCTCTCGCGGGTATTGTCGATCGGGTGGTCGTGGCAGATCGGCGCCTTTCAGGCTGGTACAATATACAGCTGGGCCACACGTTCGAACTGCAAGGCGACATCGAGTCAGCGGCGAAGCAATATTCGCAAGCACGATCGCGTATTCATAGCATTTTGGCTCTACCCTTTCCGGCGACGACCGGCTCTGTTTCAGCCCGTGTAGTTCCCGCAAATAGGCTCCACTCTAAGCTTTTAGAGATATTTGCAAACGACATCCGTCATCAGAACGATCAGATTGCAAAGGTTGAAAGATCGGTCGCTTCGCTCTTTGATAACACAGCGTCTGTCCCGCAACATGAAGAAGCCATGCGCGCGCTCGGGGACGCTTTGGGGTTCATAGCGTCTCGCCCCGAGCAGGAACAGGACAATGGAAGCACGCTTGACGTCTTGTGGAGAAATGAATTCACGAAGCAATCTATACTGTTGGAGCTCAAGACGAAGAAGAAACCTGACGGGTCTCTAAACATCGATGAAGTTGGACAAGGCTTCAATCACCTTGAATGGTCGGCCAATGCTCACTCGGGCGAAGCGATCCTGGGTCTGATATTTGTCTGCATGTGTCAAAAGCGATCGCAGGAATCTGCTCCTTCGAATGACATGTGGCTCGCTAACTTGGCTCCGTTTCGTACGGTTTATGATGAGCTTGTTCAAATGCTCTATGCCCTTCAAAGGCTCACTCCACTTCAGCGTATTCCAGAGATGCAAGCTGTGTCCGAGCGAGCCGAGTGGCAGCCGGACGCTATCTTTGCGAGGCTTCGCGGAACGAGCCTCGCAAAGGTAACAACGACTTGATGTGCGGGTCGCTAGTCGAGCCTCATCCGGCGAAATTTGTCGGGGAAGAACTTTACACGCTTAGCCTCGTCAAACTCTATTTCCGTGCGGCTCTGCAGAAATCTGAAGCTTATGTCTTCTTCATTGTGAAGGTTGATGACGCCCTCGTCTGTAATCGGGATGTAAAAAGTGGGCCGATCCCTGCTGGTCTCCAAATAATTGTCGCCCATCTCGTCTACGGCTATCACTTGATCGAACGGTATGTAAGCGATCACGGAAAGTTCTGCTCGGACGGCGGCATCCATTTCGGAGGTCCAGCGAAAAAGCTCGGCGCGATCCTCACTCGACAACGTGCGCGGCTCGTATTCCAACCAAGGATTGTCGTAACGAGGAATGGCCTCGTCGTGTGCGTTAGCGACGTCCCATTCGCCCGCCTCGTTAGCGTAGGCAGTGAACTCTCTTAATTGAAAGCCTATCCCCCTATAGTCGCATCCACGATGTTTTCGAATGATCCATTTGAGTCGCTTCCCTTTGGTGGCATGGGGAAAGCCTGATGCGTCAGGGTCTCGAATCAGAAATTCGCCATATTGGTGCTTCTCGAAGACCTTCAGCACTTTGCGCTTCATCGCAATACTCGACCGAAGCGCTGAAGCGACCGACCGCTTACGCACCTGAAGCGAGATTCCGAAGAATGCAAAGAGTAGGTGGTCGTTCTTCGGTTGCATCAGCATAGTTTCGATATCGCTGCCGCTCCAAATTTGAAATTCAAGAAGACCATTTTCCCGAACCCAGGTGGCCATCACATCACGAGACGCCTTCGAGAAGTCGGCCGACGCGACGAATATTATGCCGTACAGCTTCTTGCGCTCCTCGACGTCGATCTCATCGAGATACTTACTAAGCTTGGTGGGCCCGATTTCTTTTTCGCGTTTGCACTGGACTAGCCACGTTCGCTCGTTAACGGGCTCCGCAGTGGAATGGCCATCTTCGTTACCGTCGTCGGCTCCGTCCGGAGCTTCGACGACAATATCGCCCGCCTCAATTCCGCGAACGTCAAAGCCATCGTCTCCGCCTGCACGCCCCGTCGCTTCTAGGCGCAACCACGGACGGAAATCGTAGACAAGCTGGCGTACAAGGTCTTCGAAGCGGCGGGGATCAAGGTCGTTGAAAGGAAGTGGATTTAAGGTCCTCGTGACAGGCATCGTATAAGCTCACGCTATCAGCCCGCGGCCGCGGCTCCGAGATCGTGATTCGGACGGCTGCGACAATCTTAGCCGCCTACATTGACCGGAGCGGCGTACGCTCGATTTTGGGCATACGTCAACATATAGCAACTTACAGAGTCGTCCCGTTTGATTGCCACCGGGCTCGCAGAAGGTGCGCGCGCCGAACCTATAGCGGCGCGCCTATGACCCCGAGCCTTACCCTGGCTTTACCCGCGCCAGAAAATTCGCCGCAGATTACCCCAGTTGGGGGTGCCTAAGTCACTATGAATGCTTTGGAAAGTTGGAGCGGGCGAAGGGGCTCGAACCCTCGACCCCGACCTTGGCAAGGTCGTGCTCTACCACTGAGCTACACCCGCATCCTGTGTCGGTCGCATGACTGCGCCGGCAACGGCTGTCGTATGCCAAAAGCGGGAGGGGAATGCAACAGCTACCGGCGGCATAGATTCGCGATCGGAGGCCCGATATCGACCCGAACGCGGCCAAATGACCCAAAACGGCCCCGGAACCGGCGAATCGGCCCGCATGGATTGAAATTCGGCCGTCCCGGCCCAATTTAGGGCCAACAGCGAAGCATATGAATTGGCGACGTGCTAAAGACCCGCCAATTCCAGACATCAGACGAGGGGATCCCGTGACGATCATCGACCAGGGTAACGGAGCAGCGGGCCCGGCTGCCGCCGATCTGATCAAGGACACGACCACCCAGACCTTCGTGAAGGACGTCATCGAGGAATCGAAGCGCCAGCCGGTGCTGATCGACTTCTGGGCGGAGTGGTGCGGCCCCTGCAAACAGCTCACGCCTTTGCTGGAAAAAGCGGTCAAGGCCGCCAAGGGCAAGGTCAAGCTGGTCAAAATGAACATCGACCAGCACCCGGCGATCCCGGGCCAGATGGGCATCCAGTCGATTCCGGCGGTGATCGCCTTCGTCAACGGCCAGCCGGCCGACGGCTTCATGGGCGCGGTCCCGGAGAGCCAGCTCAACGCCTTCATCGAGAAGCTGACCAAGGGCGTGACCGCGCCGGGTGAGCCGAATATCGCGGAAATCCTCCAGGAGGCCGAGGCCGTGCTCGCCGAGGGCGATGCCGCCGCGGCCGCCCAGATCTACGCCGAAGTGCTGCAGCTCGAATCGACCAACATCGCCGCCCTCGCCGGGCTCGCGAAATGCTACGCCGTCTCCGGTGCGATGGAGCAGGCCAAGCAGACGCTCGCCATGGTGCCGGAATCCAAGCGCAACGACCCGGCTGTGAAAGCCGTGCAGACCGCGATCGATCTGGCCGAGCAGGCGGAGCAGCTCGGGCCCGTCGCCGAGCTGGAACAGAAAGTCGCCGCAAACCCCCTCGATCATCAAGCCCGATTCGACCTCGCGATCGCGCTCAACGCGCAAGGCAACCGGGCAGCGGCCACCGAGCAGCTGCTCGCGATCGTCAAGCGGGACCGCAAATGGAACGACGACGGCGCCCGCAAGCAGCTGGTGCAGTTCTTCGAGGCCTGGGGCGGCACGGACGAGGCAACAGTCGAGGGACGCAAGCGCTTGTCGATCATTCTATTTTCCTAGACGAGCTGGCAAAGCCAGGGGGACCGGGCAGATGCCGATCAACATCGAATATCGCGGGCCCGCCGACCTTCCGGAGATCCTTCCGGTGTTTCCGTTGCCGGGCGCGCTGCTGCTGCCGCGCGGGCAGATGCCGCTCAACATCTTCGAGCCGCGCTACCTCGCGATGATCGACGATGCCTTCCGCGACGGCCATCGCCTGATCGGCATGATCCAGCCCGACATCGCGCATTCGGCCAAGAACTCCGACAAGCCTTCGCTGTTCAGCGTCGGCTGTGTCGGCCGCATCACCCAGCTGGCCGAATCCGGTGACGGCCGCTACATCCTCGAGCTCACGGGTGTCTCGCGCTTCAAGGTGCTCGAGGAGCTCGAAGTGCTCACCGCCTACCGGCAGTGCAAGGTGGATTTCTTTGCCTTCGTCGACGACTTCACGCCGCGCATGGGCGAGGACGAGGTCGATCGCGAGGCACTGCTGACGGTGCTGGCGGATTTTTTGAAGGCCAACAACCTCAAGGTCGACTGGGAGGGCGTCGAGACCGCCCCCAACGAAGCGCTCGTCAACGCGCTGGCGATGATGTCGCCCTATGGCGTGGCCGAGAAGCAAGCGATGCTGGAAGCGCCCGACCTGAAGACCCGCGCCGAAATTTTGATCGCGGTGACCGAGATGGATCTCGCGAAGAAGCGCACCAGCGGCGATCCGCCGCTGCAGTGACAGGTGCCTGCGCGCCTGCTCAGGAATGATGCCGGATGCGCTTGCGTCCGGTGATCATCGCGCTGATCAGGTTCTCGCGCTGCAGACGTCCCATCATCAGCACGCCCAAGACGTGCAGCACGACCAGGACGATGACCGCGTCGGATGAATAGTGGTGGGTGTCCTCGACCCACCAGACGCCGAAAAATGTCACGGTCACCGACATCGCGCCTGATATCGTCGAGACCGCCAGCGAGACCAGCAGCGCCACTAGCATCAACGTGCCGGCTGGATTGAGCCCGATATAGCGGCCAGTGATGCCGCGGCGCAGATTCCAGAGATAGCGTGGCGCGGCCCGAAGCCTGACGCCGACCATGCGGAAGCGCGAATAGCGGCTTCCCCAAAGACCCCAGACCAGACGGAACGCAACAAGCCCGAGCACCGCGTAACCGATGATGCGGTGAAGTCTGTCGTAGACGGTGGGTGTGAACCATGCGGCCAGAACGCAAGCCGCGAGCGCCCAGTGCCAGAGCCGCAGCGGAAGGTCCCAGACCGCGATTGTCCGCGAAGCGGTTCGATCCGCGGGGGTCCGGTTGGACTCCCCGCGTGCGTGCGGCGCCGATTCTTCGATCAAGCGAGGACCACCCTCAGGCATGATTTTGCGCAGACATTTGCGCGAAGCCCACTTTGCGCGCTCTACTTCGCAATCGTGTGCTTCAGGCTGAGATCTTCGGGGCTGTAGAACAGCTCGTAAAGCTTGCCTTCCTTGACGCCGTAGACCTCGTAGCACGAGCCTTCGATCTTTGAGCGCCGCACCTCGTAGCCGAGCGCCTTGGCCTTGGCTTCGGCGTCGCTCGCCGGCTTCCACGACGCCTTGTCGAGCTTGGTGCAGTCCTTGAAACCGTCGGCCAAGGCCGCCGATCCCATG
>NZ_KI911783.1:0-97500 GCF_000515415.1 Bradyrhizobium sp. WSM1417 | reverse complement strand
CGTCAGGCTCGCATACATCTTGCCGAAATGCGGGTTGGTCTTGGCGAGATCGGCGTAGATCTCGTTGGCCGCGCCGTAGCAGCTTTCCAGCACTTCCTGCGGGAATGGCTTCAGGATCGCGCCGGCCACCAGCAGGCGCTTCAGCGCCGGCGGATTGACGTAGTCATATTTGCCGGTCACCCAGGTGAAGGTATCGCGCGACGCGGCATCGACCGCGGCCTGGTAGTGCTTCGGCAGCGTGTTCCATTTGTCGAGATTGATGATGTTGTGACCCTGGCCGGTGCCTTCCCACCAACCGGGATAGTAATAGTACTTCGCCACCTTCACGAAGCCGAGCTTCTCGTCGTCATAGGGCCCGACCCATTCGGCGGCATCGAGCGTGCCCTTCTCCAGCGCGGGATAGATGTCGCCCGCCGCGATCTGCTGCGGGACACCGCCGACCTTGGCGATGATCGTTCCGGCAAAGCCGCCGACCCTGAATTTCAGTCCCTTGAGATCGTCGATCGACTTGATCTCCTTCCGGAACCAGCCACCCATCTGCGCGCCGGTCGACCCGGTCGGAATGCCGATGCTGTTGTATTCCTTCAGCAGATTGTTGATCAGGTCCTGACCGCCGCCCCACTGCAGCCACGAAATGTGCTGGCGCGTGTTCAAGCCGAAGGGCAGCGACGTGCCGAACGTGAAGGCGGGGTTCTTGCCCCAATAATAATACAGCGCGGTGTTGCCCATCTCGACCGTGCCGTTGGCGACGGCGTCGAGCACTTGCAGGCCCGGCACGATCTCGCCGGCGGCGAATGGCTGGATCTGGAAACGATTGTCGGTGATCTCGGCGACGCGCTTGGCGAAATACTCGCAGCCGCCGTAGAGCGTATCGAGCGCCTTGGGCCAGCTCGCGGCATATCGCCATTTGATCTCGGGCATCGACTGCGCGATCGCCGGCGCAGCGACGGCACTTGCGGCCAGGCCCAATCCGCCTGCCGTCAGGAATTTACGACGTTCCATGCGCTTCCCTCCGTTAAGTCGATGCTTCGACCTGGGGGACGATCTTGGTGTCGTCTTGTCTTCGTCGACGCTCGACGTTTTCTGTTGAGACGTTGTGGCGTTTCCGAACGGCCCTTGCGGGCACTCTTGGATGGAATTCCGATCGTTGCGGTTCCGCGGCGAGGATGACCGGGCGCTTCGCCGGAATCAAGCCTCAAGTCTCAAGCCTCTTGGGCGCCTCGCAGCTGCGAACGCCGGCCTGACGCAAGTCGGGCCTGCGAGCGATCTGCTATTCAGTCGCGCAAAAACCAGGGAGGCTCGCACATGACGAGCAAGAAAGTCGTGGTTGCCGGAGCGAGCGGTCTCGTCGGCAATGCCGCATTGCGACACTTCGGCCTGGCGGGCGGGTGCGATGTCATTGCCCTGTCCCGGCGGAAGCCGCGCGACCTTTACGGCGCCCGTCATGTCCCGATCGACCTGACCAGCACAGCGGATTGCCGGCGGGCCGCATCGGAACTGAGCGGCGCAACCCATCTGATCTACGCCGCGCTCTACGAGGCGCCGCAGCTCGTCGACGGATGGCGCGACCCGCAGCAGATCAAGACCAACGATTTGATGCTGCGCAATCTGATGGGTGCACTCGAGCCGGTCTCACCCGGCCTCAGGCACGTCGCCCTGCTGCAGGGCACCAAGGCCTACGGCGTCCACGTTCGCCCCTTGACCGTGCCGGCCCGCGAAGGCCGCTCCGAAATGTACGAGCAGCCCAACTTCTACTGGGCGCAGGAAAACTTCTTGCGCGACCTCCAAGCCGGCAAGAGCTGGCATTGGAGCATCCTGCGGCCGGTGCTGATCGTCGGCCTCGCCATGGGCGGCGCCATGGATTTGATTCCGCCGCTCGGCGTCTATGCCGCGATGCTGCGCGAGCAGGGCAGGCCGCTCGATTACCCCGGCGGCGCCGCGCGGGTGGGGCAGGCCGTCGACGTCGATCTCCTCGCCCGCGCCATCGCCTGGTCGGGCGAGGCCGAGGCCGCGCGCAACGAAGCCTTCAACGTGACCAATGGCGACGTCTTCACCTGGGAGAACATCTGGCCTGCGGTCGCCGATGCGCTGGAGATGAAGCCGGGCAAGCCGGTCCCGCTGTCGCTCGCCAGGGCGTTTCCATCCTGGGTCGGCCCCTGGGATGCGCTGCGGCGCAAGCACGACCTTGCATCGCCTGCGTTGGCCGAATTCGTCGGCCTCTCGTTCCAATACGCCGATTACAGCCTGCGCTACGGCCAGACCGAATCCGGTCCGCCCTCGATCGTCTCGACCGTGAAGATCAACCGCGCCGGCTTCACCGAGATGATGGACACCGAGGACATGTTCCGGAAGTGGTTCAGGCAGGCAAAGCAAGAGCGGCTGCTTCCCTGACGGAGAACAAAGCGGATTGGTCCGGGATCGTTGCCCAGGTCAGTCGTGACCCGGAGCTGGCCGAGCCGGTTCGAGCGGCTTCAAGTCTGGCTTTTGGTGGATTGTTTTGTCGTCCGCGATCTGGCCGCTCTTCTCGTTGCGTCGATCGCCTCCGCCGGAAAATTAGAGGTCGCCGTTTGACCGGTGCAGACATGGACGTTGCGTGCTTCTTGTGCGGGGTATTATGGACGTCGGTAGCTGAGAAAGGATTGTAACGTGCCGTACTGGGTCAAACGAATTCTTCTGAAATCAGGAGACCTTGTGACCGAGGAGGAGCTTGGTCGCGACGAGAACTATTTTCAAGGGCCCGCGCCCATTGTGGACGACGTGATAAACGCTCGCTGCCACGGTAGGAATTTTGACGCGAAAGTCGTTTGGGGAAATTGGCCGGGAGAAGTCATGCAGCGGAGACAGTTGTGCCGCTCCGGGTCGAAGAGATTTAGCGTGGCTGCTGTTGGCTCCATAGCGGGCGTATCCGGCCCAAAATGCAATAGCGGCTTTCGATCCATTGCAGACTTGAGCGGCACACCCGCCTAACCTCAAGGCCGATCCCGAAATCTACTTATCTTCTAAGCTTTGAGCTACCGTCGAAGCCTAAGTTAAACTAAACCTAGAAGCGATGGCTTTACTGATGATCTTTACCTTGGGCAGCGCAAGCAAAGTCGGAGGTCTACGTGGGTTGGAAGCTTTTTGCAGTCTTCGCTGTCTTGCTCGCGTCTTACGGAATCGGCGACGTTGGGACTTTCAATGCGGTGCAGACTGTCGACTTTGTAATTGAGGTGCTTGCGGCCAGCGGTCTCGTGCTGATGGCATTCGAGATTGATTTTCTTCCCGGTACGTTTTGGCGCGGATTCGCTGGCGCCTATTTTGCGTATTATTCTGGTTGGTTTGCCGAGAAAGCTTTCCTCACCGAGGGCGGGCCTGCGTCCCTCGTTATTGAAAATGCGCTCACATACGCTGTCTTTCATATCGCCGTCGGCTATGGACTTTGGATGAATGGTTCGATCCATGAGCAGCACGGCGCCGCGCGTCAGACCAGTGGCTAGACATATCCCAGACGGTTAAGGCGCCCATGTACTTCCTCACCGCCTGTCTGATCGTGGTCGTCTTGAGTGCCGTGATATCGTATCGTCGATCCACGACTCTATCGCGGAACCCGCAGGGAAGGCTTGCGGCATTTCTGCCGGCATTCTGCGCGGCAGTCTTTGCGCTGGTGCTACTAGAGTTTGATCGTACTCAAGGCAAGCAGGAGGTCGGTCCCTTCGCAACGACCTATCTCCTCATGCTTGTTGTGTCCTTCCTTGGCGGTTGGTTCCTTGGCGTTATTGTTGGATTGCCCCACGACAAGCAGCAGCCATGACTCTGGCAACTTCCTGTTGATGTCCGTATTGGCCCCTAGCTGACCTGCCGCGCGCCGCCAGTGGAGGACCGCTTCTGGACCCAAAGCGATCATGGCGTTGATCTAGGAGCCGCCCTTCGCCGTCGCAATTGCAGCACGCACAGCGTGGCCCAAGTCTATACTCAAACGTGCCCTTGCTTCGAATGGGTCCTGACCTTGCGCAACGAACGGCACCCTCGGCAGAACGATGGCAAGTACGCGCACGATGGCTCCCTGCTCTATTTCTTGCTCCTCATCGTGCGGGTCGTCCGGGGTCAAGGCCATCTCCTTCATTCTCTCCCAGATACCGGGAGTGTGGTCCTCCAACGCCGCAATCGCTTCCTGCATCTGCTCGTCGGTAAAGAACGTGCCCATGAGAAACTCGCGGCGCAGTTTAGGTCGGATAACGCCACTTCAGAGCACGCCGCATGACGAGCAAGGCCACGATGATTGCCGCAACGGCGAACCAAACGAACAGCGGAATGGGCGATTGATGGTGGATGTGGGCTATGTACAACACAAGCACCAACAGAACGAGGACCAGCGCGTTCGACGACCAATAAAGGGGCGAACGTAACAGCCCGGTTGGCGCAAGTTCTGTCGCGCGTTCAGTCGCCCGCCTGGTGAGCCAGCACCAAAAGCCGAAAGAGGCGACAGCAATGATCCAGAACATTCCCGATCTTTTGTCATGCAGCCTTATAGATGGCCCTACTGAGAATGCTCAAATTGAATGGACGAGCTTAACGCAACCGACCTAGCCGAGCACTATTGGCCCGTAGCTGACCTGCCGCCCGCAGCCGGTGGAGGACCGCTTGTGACTCATAGCAGAAGTCGCGCCTAACCTTCCTTGTCCCCATCGGTGTCGAGGTAGCGCAGCACCCTGTGCAAACCGAGACAGACGAGAACGGGGATCGCCACGAAATCCGGCAACAACAGAAGTCCCGAGGACCACGGATTAGTTTGCTTGCGCGGTCGGACAGTTAGGCCGTTCACGATGCGCGGCGCCATAGCGGATACATCGCTAGTAAGCGATTCTGGTACGTCCTGTGTCGGTGCCAAGCCGGTCATGCTGTGAGACTACCATCGGTACCCCTCGACATCGGTTCACGACTTCTCGATCCGATTTCATAGTGAGAATTAAGCGCAAATCGAGCGATGCCGTTCCTGGTCGAGCGTCGTCGGTTGGCGGCAGGTCTGGAGTCAAGGTAGGGCAAAAGTCATGGCGTCCGGTGCGGACCGCCCCTGAACCGCAGCCGACTTCCCAGATGCGCGCCTGAGCTCGGCGACTTGGACCTGCCAAATTGATTAGGTTGTCACTTAATTAGATCTACAAGAACGAACCTTAGAACGTCGGTAGCCTTTGCGTTGAACGCGCCCCATGTTGCCCGATTGTGCGCCGCTTCATTGAATTGATACGAAAGGCCAACATCTGGACTGAGACACTTCGGTGCATAACAACTCCCCAGCGCATTGCACGTCAGATCAGAAATGAATGCCGGAGACCGCACTTGGAGATAAACTCTGGACACAGGTGATCGGCCGCGAACGAATTCAGCCCACCCGTCGCCGCCGATTCTGGAGTCGTTTGCTGCCAGCGAGGACTTAAGCTGGCGGAAATCGGACTCCCAAGCTTCGCAGTTAGCGACGGCAGCATGAACCCCAATCGATATGCCTATTTGGAGCGTGCGAAGTTCCCAGCGATCAAATTTAGCAAGCCACAGATCATTTCCGTCAGCGACATTCCAGATGCTTACATGGATCGTAGCCGAGCGAGAAAATAGGTCGCGTGCTTCGGCGGGAGACTTTAAGACTTTTTCGAGTGTCAGTTCCTGTCCATCAGACTGGCGTATATCTCTCCTGTCGCTCCTAAACCTAATAAAACGAAGATCGCTTCCCTTTTCTGGCAACGCCAAGTGCACGCCCTTCACATCGATCAACACGCGACCGTCAGGCATCTTCGGCCAGTCACTCGCCGCTGCACATTCGGCAACGAAGACGAAGGCCATTAGGTTGCAGCGAACGATTGCCTTTACATACTCTCTCATTTTTCTATCTTACTGCTTATGACTGAAATCAGTTGCTTGATCGTCGCCTCACCGCGCTCAAAGAAGCAGCGTTCAGCCGTGGCTAGGACGCGCAGATGAGTGTCGCGTGTCAATTGTATCTTGACGTTTGTGGTTGGAGGCTCGCGGTAGAAGGTTATCTGTTCGCCCCAGAAATCTTTGAGGTCGCCGTCTTCGAATTGATACAAATCCAGAATAGGCCGCCCAGATGGTGGCCTGAGTTGCGAAATGCCACGAAACTCGGTGCGCCTCGGTGTGTAATCGAGAAAGAGCCGCTGCCGAACGATCGGCTCGATGGTCTGATTAATTAAGACTACCTGTCCAATGTCCAGGCACTCCGGAATGCCAAACGGAGGTGTAAAAAACACAGATGCATTCGGCCCGACAGTCAACGTTGAATCTGAGCTACTGGGTTTTCCGTGACCGCTAACCCAGTTGATTTCGCTTCGCTTGAACGCGATCGTCGTTGCCCCAAACCGGAGCTCCAACAATCCCGATTGCGCCTCTTGCGCTGGAGACGGGTCAATCGACGCTGCAAGCACCAAAGTGCTCGCGATACCTTCCAACAGAGGGCTACAAAAAGCAAAATCAGAAGCCGCTGAAGTGGTGGACGGGCCATGGTGAGCTTCCAAGAGGAGAGCATCCACTGGTTGTGCCTTAACGCGTGCTAACCTTCGGTAAATTTCAAGGCTCAGTTCCGCTAGTGCCCATAGCTGACCTGAGACAATGTTCAGCTTGCGTCCGCAAAGCGTCGGCCAGCAGACATCGCTTAGGCCAAACCAATGAATCTCGATTTATGAATGCGCGGCCTGATCTGCGCTGACGAACGCCGCTTCCATGGCCTTCCGCGTCTTCACCGTCTCGTTGCCCGCGTCGAACTCGACGTCGCTCCAGCGCACGATCTCGCCATGGGCGACGTCGTGCTTCAGCTTCAGCCGATGCGCAAGGCCGATTGGCAGCGCGCCGGCCTTGAGGCTCGCGGCCGCCGGCACCAGCTTGCCCCACACCGTGTAGCCGCCTTCGCCGTCCAGCATCTCGCCGGCGCGCAGATTGCGTTTTGCCACGGCGGCGACGTCGCCGCGGAAACCATGGGGCTGCCCGGTCGGCTCGACCCGCAGGGCTGCCGACAACACCGAGATGTTCAGCTCGAGCCCGATCAAATGATAGGGCTTGTACATCGCCGCGTACCGTCCGCTGCCGTCGGTCTTGAGGCCGTATTGCCTGAAGCAGTCGGCGGCGTAGTCGTTCGGCGCCTCCAGCACGACGTAAACGCCCCAGCGCAGATCGCGAAACACCGGCCTTCCGTCGCGCTCGAGCGAGGAGACCACCTCCACGACGCCCGATCGCTCCAGCACGCCGCCCCTGCTGCGCGGCCGCATGATGTGCGGGAGGTCGTCGACGCCGCAGGGTGGAAACAGCAGACCCTCCGCAGGCACGTCCAGTCCGCAGGCGTTCGCAATCGCGGCCATCTCGATCGCCGATTTGGTGCCGTCGAGGAAGGAGTTGAACATCTGCGGATTCATCCCGGCCGATTGCGCCTCGCCCGCGCTCAGCCCGTAATGCTGCCAGACGCCGTCAGGCGTCACGTCGTGATAGGCCGGCAGATATTTCGTCCCCTTGCCGGCGGCGACCACGTGAAAACCGGTGGCGCGGGCCCAATCCACCATCTCCGCGGTCAGCGCCGGCTGGTCGCCATAGGCGAGCGAATAGACCACGCCGGCCTTGCGGGCTTCCTCGGCGAGCAGCGGACCCGCCAGCACGTCGGCCTCGACATTGACCATGACGATATGTTTGCCGGCCGCGATCGCCGCGCGCGCATGCTTGATGCCGACGGCCGGATTGCCGGTCGCCTCCACCACCACGTCCATCGCGCCGCCGGCAATGGCGCGCGCGCCGTCATCGGTGAAGATGGTCGCGGCGATCCGCGCCGCGTCCCATCCGACAGTGCGGCAGGCCTCGCGCGCGCGGTCGCGATCGATGTCGACGATGATGGGCACCTCCAGTCCCGGCGTATGCGGCACCTGCGCCAGGAACATCGAGCCGAATTTGCCGGCGCCGATCAGCGCCACACGGACGGGCTTGCCGGCGGAAGCGCGGGCCTGGAGGAGGCGGAAGAGGTTCATGTTGTTACCCGATCAACTATCGTGTCCCGGACGCGGTGAAGCGCGTAGCGCTGCTGCGCAGAGCCGGGACCCAGAGAAAAACTATCCGTGCGGCATGGGCCCCGGCTCAGCATCGCACCGCTTCGCGCTGCGCTGCGTCCGGGGCACGAGAGACCTGTCTACTCCGCAGCCTGCCGCGGCGCACGGGCGAGCCGGACCAGCGCGTCGTCGTCCACCGTCTTGATCGGCGCAAAATCGCGATGCGCGATGTACTCCGGCCGCGTCGGGGTGCGGATGTAATTCGAAACCGCGTTCAGGGTCAGGTACACGATCTTGCGCGGGTAGGGCGTGATGTTACCGGCCGAGCCATGCACGAGATTGCCGTGGAACATCAGCATGCCGCCGGGCTTGCCGGTCGGCGCCACGATGCCGCCCTGCTTGACCAGCCGCGTCACGGTCTCCTCGTCCAGCGTCCACAGCGGATAGGAGGTCGTCGCAAGATCGTGCGAGGCCTTGAGGTCGCCGGCGTTCTGGCTCTGCGGCACCAGCATCAGCGGGCCGTTGATCGGCATCACCTCGTCGAGGAAGATCGCGATGTTCATCGCGCGCGGCTCGGGCATTCCGTCGTCGCGCTTCCAGGTGCCGTAATCCTGGTGCCACTGCC
This sequence comes from Bradyrhizobium sp. WSM1417, assembly GCF_000515415.1. NCBI lineage: Bacteria > Pseudomonadati > Pseudomonadota > Alphaproteobacteria > Hyphomicrobiales > Nitrobacteraceae > Bradyrhizobium > Bradyrhizobium sp. WSM1417. Next base: position 88,863 of record NZ_KI911783.1, on the reverse strand, counting down.
AGACGTCGCCGGTGAAGGCCGATTTCGCGTTGATCTTGAACTGGTGCATGTAGACCTGCTCGCCGAACAGTTGCTCGACCGGGTCGATCATGCGCGGATGCGCGCCCAGAATGCCGAACGCCTCGTTGTAGAGATGCGCAGCAAAGGCGGTGCGCGGCGCGCCGCTCTTCTCGCGCCAGACTTCCGGCCGGTTCGCGTCATAGATGGCAACCGCCTCGCGCGCGAGGAGATCGACTTCCTCCGGGCTGAACAATTCGGGCAGGAACAGCCAGCCCTCGCGGTGGAAGAACTCCAATTGCTCCTGGGACAGTTTCATGGGGCGTCCTCCTGTTTTAATTTTTGTTATCGCTCGTCATGGCCGGGCCTGACCCGGCCATCCACGTCTTTGGCGGTGGTGGCTGCTACGCCGCGGCCTCTTCCGTCGCCCTCAATCTCTCCTCCGTCATCCGTCCCGCCGTCTGCGCGTGCGCAAGCGCCGCAGCCTCGGCCGCCTTCGCGTCGCCCGCGAGAATATGTCCGGCAATGTCGGCATGCTCCGCCCAGGCGCTGCCGCGATAATCGAGCTCGGACAGCACCGTCGCCATCGAGCGGCGCATATGCGGCCATTGCGGCGTAATCGTCTCCTCAATCACGGGATTGCCGGCGAGCCGATAGATCGCGCGATGAAACTCGACGTCGAGCGCGATCAGCTCGGCGAGCGTGGTCTTGCCGTCGATCCTGCGCCCGGCGGCGAGCGCCGCCTCCAGCCGCGCGCGTCCCGCCGCATCGCTTGCCGCGCGTTCGCCGGCAAGCCGTGCCGCCAACGCGTCGATCGCGCCGCGCACCTCGTAGAGCTGGCGGATGCGTGCGGGATCGAGCTGGGTGACTTCAAAGCCGCGCCGGCCGCTCTCGGCGACCAGTCCCTGCCGGTGCAATAGGTGGAGCGCGTGCGACACCGGCTGGCGCGACACGCCGAGCCTGTCAGCGAGCTCGTTCTGGCGGATGCGCTGGCCGGGCTGCAGCGTGCGGTCGGAGATCGCCTCCAGGATCCGCGCATAGACCTGGTCGATCAAGTTCGGAAGCGGGTCGAGAGGGATCACGCCAGCAGCTCCGAGAACTATGACAGGGAATACGGAATTCCGTATTCGAAGATACGGCGAGAGGGAAAGGGCGTCAAGCGCGGCCAACTGGGCGTCCGACCCCGTTTTTGCGCTTCGCCAAGTCATTGATATTGCTGGGCTCGGCTACTGTGCATGGGGTTGTTTTGAGGAAAAAGAAAAGAGGGGCGGGTCCTATTCCGCCAGGAAAGCGTTCACCGCCTCGCCGAACTCGAGCGGCGCCTGCTCGAACATCCAGTGGCCGGCATTGGGGATCACGGCCGTCTTCGCCCCCGCGATGTGCGCGGCCAGCACGCGCCACATCACCGACAGGCTCCCCGCCGTCGCCCCGCCGCCGATCAGGAGCGTCGGGGTCCTGATCGCTTGCGCGTCCACGAGCGTGTAGGGCCTGCGCTGCTCGTTGATCTGGCCGAGGAAGGTGATCGCGTTGTCGCGCAATTGCTGCTTCGCCGCCGCCGGCACGCGCCGCCACGAGCCGTCGGCTTCGATGCCTTCGTAGAAGTTCTGCAGGGCGCCGTCGATGTCGCCGGCGCGGATCATCTCGACCGAGCGCGCCGTGCGCGCGGCCAGCGGCGGATGCACGGGCGTGCCTGCCGGCACTGGCAGGCTGGCATCGAGATCGCCGCCGGGCTCGGCCAGCACCAGCTTGCGCAGCAGATCCGGCCGCGACTGCGCCACGCGAAAGGCGATGTGGCCGCCGCGCGAATGGCCCATCAGATCGACCGGCGCGGGTTCGACCTGCTCGATGAACGCGATCACGTCGGCGACGTGCTGGGCCATCTTGTAGTCATCGCCGACGGCATCCCAGTGCTCGGGAAAGAAATGCCGCAGGCTGACCGAGATCACGCGATGCGATTTCGACAGCGGGCCGAGCACGGAGTACCAGGTGCGGAAATCGCCGAGCGTGCCGTGCACGCAGACCAGCGGCGGGCCTCGTCCCACTTCGAGATAGGCCATGTCGTAATCGTTGACGCGAAATGTCTGCATGATCAGCCCGCCAGAAAATCCAGCACCACTTCGGAGTATTTCTGCGGCGCCTGCTCGAACATCGGATGCGTTGCGTTCGGGATGACGGCCGTCCTGGAATACGGCACATACGCGGCAAGCGCATGCAGCACCTTCGGCAGCAGGCCCTTGGTCCGTGCGCCCAGGATGAACAGCGTCGGCATTTTGATGGACTCCGCGTCCGTCTTCGAGAATGGCGGGCGGTTGTCGCGGACCTGGCCGATCAGGGTGAAGGCATTGTCGCGCAGATTCTGCTTCACCAGCGCCGGCAGCCGCGGCCAGGTGCCGGCGCCTTCAAGCGTGTCGACGAAGACGGCAAGGCCGCCGTCGATGTCACCGGCCGCGATCTTCTCGGCCGAGGCCGTGAACCGCGCCAGCAGCGGCGAGGGACCGCCGGCATAATCAGGATCGAGGCTCGCATCGAGCTCGCCGCCGGGCTCGGCCAGTACCAGCCGCCGAAGCAGCTCCGGCCGCCGCTGCGCCACGCGGAAGCAGATGTGCCCGCCGCGGGAATGGCCCATCAAATCGACCGGGCCGAGGTCGAGTTCATTGATGAAGGCGATGACGTCGTCAACATGCTGGGCGATCGAATAGGTGTCGCCGACGCCGTCCCATTGCGCCGGGAAGAAGTGCCGCAGGCTGACGGCGATCAGCCGGTGCCGCTGCGACAGCGGACCGAGCACGCAGCCCCAGACACGGAAGTCGTTGAGCGAGCCGTGCACGCAAACCAGCGGCGGCCGGCCTCGGTCTTCGCCCACGTCGAGATAGGGCATGTCGTATCCGTTGACGTGGAGGCTTTGCATTCTGGGCTCGCGAAGAGGGGAGGCGGAACTCCTGTGCAAGATTCCCGGAAACCGGGTGGATCGCAACTATTTCCAAGCCTAGATTTGAGCTCAGTTCACATTGGGGGCATGCGAGGGAACGCAAGCCAGGGACCAAACCATGACCGACCAGCATTTTGCCCTGTTCGATAGCAAGATCGGCCTGTGCGCCATTGCCTGGGGTCCGCGCGGTATCAACGGCACGCAACTGCCGATGGGCGGCGAGCAGAAGATCCGCACCCGCATCAGCCAGCGCCATGCCGACGCCAGCGAGGCCGAGCCGACCGTCGACCTGCAGCAGGCGATCGACCGCATCACAAAGCTGCTCGCGGGCGAGCCGGATGACCTCACCGACATCCCGCTCGACCTCGACGGCGTGCCCGACTTCAACCGCGGCGTCTACGCGATCGCCCGCACCATTCCGCCGGGCAAGACCGTCACCTATGGCGACATCGCCAAGCAGCTCGGCGGTGTCGAGCTGTCGCGCGAGGTCGGCCAGGCGCTCGGCCGCAATCCGTGCCCGATCGTCGTGCCCTGCCATCGCGTGCTGGCGGCCGGCAACAAGCCCGGCGGCTTCTCCGCGAACGGCGGCGTGGTGACGAAGCTGAAGATGCTGGAGATCGAAGGCGCGCTGGTGAACCACACGCCGAGCTTGTTCGACTAAGGCGATGACGCCGCGGGCTAGATCTTCGCCGCCGTCTTCGGCCAATATTTGTCGCGCAAATGCCGCTTCACCAGCTTGCCGGTTGGCGTGCGCGGCAGCTCGGCTTCGAAATCGATCGAGCGCGGGCATTTGATCGTCGAGAGGCGGCTCTTGCAGTAGGCGATCAGGTCGGCCTCGAGCTCCTTGCCGGCGCGCTTGGGATCGTGCGGCTGCACCACCGCCTTGACCTCTTCGCCCATCTCCTCGTTCGGCACACCGAACACGGCGACGTCGGCGACTTCGGGGTGGGTGATGAGCACGTCCTCGGTCTCCTGCGGGTAGATATTCACGCCGCCCGAGATGATCATGTAGGACTTGCGGTCGGTGAGAAAGAGAAAGCCCTCACTGTCGAGATAGCCGACGTCGCCGAGCGTCGACCAGCCTTTTGCGTTGTAGGCCTTCTTCGTCTTCTCGGGATCGTTGTGATAGGTGAAAACCGGCGCATCGGCGAAATAGACCGTGCCAATCTCGCCCGTCGGCTGCTCCTCGTCGTTCTCGTCCAGAATCTTGATCTTGCCGACCACGGCGCGGCCGACGCTGCCGCGGTGCTCCAGCCATTCTTTCGAGTTGCAGACGGTGACGCCGTTGCCTTCGGAACCCGCGTAGTACTCGATCAGGATCGGCCCCCACCATTCAATCATCTTGGCCTTGACCTCGACCGGGCAGGGCGCGGCAGCGTGGATCGCGCCCTTCAGGGTCGAGACGTCGTAGCGGATGCGGACCTCGTCCGGCAGCTTCAGCATGCGCACGAACATGGTCGGCACGAGCTGCGCGTGGGTGACCTTGTATTTTTCGACCAGCCTCAGGAAATCTTCGGCGTCAAAGTGCTCCATGATGATGGAGGTGCCGCCGAGCAGGATTGCCATCATGTTGAAGCGCAAGGGAGCCGCGTGATAGAGCGGGGCCGGTGAGAGATAAATAGTCTCGGCGTTCATGCCGCACATGTTGGCGCAGAGGACACGCAGAAACGCGTTCGGCTCGTCGATCGGCTTGCCTTCGAACGCCTTCTTGATGCCCTTGGGCCGGCCGGTGGTGCCCGACGAATACAGCATGTCATAGCCGGCGACCTCGTCGGCGATCGGCGTTGTCGGCTGCGCGGCGGCCTCCTTGTCGTAGGAGCGGAAGCCGGCTTGCGGCTCGTCCATCATGTAGAAGACCGGCTCGCCGGGCGCACCCTTGATCAGGGCCTTGATCTGGTCGGCGCATTTCGGCGTCGTGATCACGACCTTGGCGCCGCAGTCGGCGATGATGTAGTCGATCTCGTCCTGCTTCAAATAGCGGCTGATCGCGGTGTAATAGAGCCCGCTGCGTTGCGCCGCCCAGCAGATCTCCATGAAGGCGAGGCGGTTCTCCATCAGCAGCGCGATGTGGTCGCCGGCCTTCAGCCCGAGCGAGCGGAACAGGTGCGCGCCCTGGTTCGAGAGCTCGTCGAGCTCGCGATAGGTGATCGCCTTGCCGGTCCCGGCCATCTGATAGGCGATCTTGTCGGGCGTGGCGCGGGCGTGGATGGAGGGATGGGTCATGGCCGGGATCTCGCAACATCAACGGTGTCATCCCGGCGAACGCCGGGATCCATAGCCACCGATCCAAATTGTTGAACGCGATGTCGCCCCTGCGCAGCTTAACCACAGGCTCGTGTGGTTATGGGTCCCGGCCTTCGCCGGGACGACACCATCAGCGACGCAGCAGCTTACAGCCGCTCCACGATCGTCACGTTGGCCATGCCGCCACCCTCGCACATGGTCTGCAGGCCATAGCGCTTGCCGCGCTGATGCAGGGCATGCACCAGGGTCGTCATCAGCTTGGTGCCGGAGCCGCCGAGCGGATGGCCGAGCGCGATGGCGCCGCCATTGACGTTGAGACGTTCCGGATCGGCGCCGGTGGTCTTGAGCCACCCGGTCGGCACCGAGGCAAAGGCCTCGTTGACCTCGAACAGGTCGATGTCGTCGATCGTCATGCCGGCCTTTTCCAGCGCGCGCTTGGTGGCGTGCAGCGGTGCGTCCAGCATGATCACGGGATCGCCGCCCATCATGGTCATGTGATGGACGCGCGCCAGCGGCTTCACGCCGAGCTGCTTGAGGCCGCGCTCGTTCACCACCATCACGCCGGAGGCGCCGTCGCAGATCTGGCTGGCGCTGGCCGCGGAGAGCTTGCCGTTCTCGGCGATCAGCTTGACGCCCTTGATGCCGTCGAGTGTGGCATCGAAGCGGATGCCCTCGTCGATGTGATGGGTGTCCTTGGACCCGTCGGCGCGGGTGATCTCGAGCGGCACGATCTCCGTCCTGAAACGGCCGGCCTGCGTTGCCGCGATCGCGCGCTGATGGCTGTTGTAGGAGTACTCGTCGAGCTCGTCCTTGGAGAGACCGTACTTCTCGGCCATCATCTCGGCGCCAGTGAACTGGCTGAAGACGATGTTCGGATAACGCTGCTCGATACCCGGGCTCTTGTAGTTGCCAAAGCCGTTCTTGGCGGGAAGCTGTGACGACAGGCCCATCGGCACGCGCGTCATCGATTCCACGCCGGCGGCGATCACCACGTCCATCGCGCCGGACATGACGGCCTGGGCTGCGAAGTGCAGCGCCTGCTGCGAGGAGCCACATTGGCGGTCGATCGAGGTGCCCGGCACGCTCTCCGGCAGTTTCGAGGCCATGATGGCGTTGCGCGCGACGTTGTTGGACTGCTCGCCGACCTGCATGACGCAGCCCATGATCACATCCTCGACCAAAGCGGGGTCGACCTTGGTGCGGTCGACCAGCTCGTCCAGCACCTTCGCAGCGAGATCGGCCGGATGCCATCCGGCGAGGCGGCCCCCCTTGCGCCCACCGGCGGTACGCGCAGCGGCGACGATGTAAGCCTCGGCCATGTCGGTTCTCCCTGGATTGTTTTGAACGGGTTGGTTGTCGGGGCGGATTTAAGGGGCGACCGGTTGTTTAGTCAATCGATCAATTAACTCTTGTGGGGAGGCGCTGCTTGGGCTTATCTGCGGCTGCTCTTGCCAAAAACAGGGATCTCCGTGACTACCAGCGTACCGAACCGGCTCCCCAGCGGAAAGAATTCCACGGCAGAGAAATTGCTCGTGGCCGCGAGCGAGCTGATGATCGAACGCTCCTCGATCGAGATTTCGCTGAGCGACATCGCCCAGAAATCCGGGGCCAACGCCGCGCTGGTCAAATATCACTTCGGCAACAAGGACGGCCTGCTGCTGGCGCTGCTCGAGCGCGATGCGGGGACGGAACTGTCCAATCTCGAATATCTGCTGGCGCAGCCGATCACGCCGACCGCGAAGCTGAAGCTGCATATCGGCGGCATCATCCGCGCCTATCACCGGTTTCCGTATATGAACCGGCTGATCCACTATCTGCTGCACGAGAGCGTCGCGGGTTCCGCGGACGAAGTCTCGAAATTCTTCGTCGCGCCGTTGCTGGATTTCCATCGGCGCCTGCTCGCCGAAGGCGTCAGTCAGGGCGAATTCCGCGCCACCGATCCGGTGCTGTTCTACACCAGCCTGATCGGCGCCTGCGATCATTTGTTCTTCGGCCGGCACGCGATGTCGCGCGCGACCGGCGTCGGCCCGGTCACCGACGACGTTTGCCGGCAATACATCAAGCACATGGAAACGCTGATCTGCGGCGGCATCCTCACGAATATCGAGGAAGCTGCCGCGGCCGGATAATCCGGCCAGAACGCAGAAGTCTAGAGAAGAAACGCCCAAGGAAAAGGTAGCTTACGATGCAGTTGAAAGACGTAGCCGTTCTCATCACCGGCGGCGGGTCGGGCCTTGGTGCCGCGACCGCCCGCGCCATGGCCGCCAAGGGCGCCAAGATCGGCGTGATCGACCAGAGCAAGGAAAACGCCGAGAAGGTCGCCGCCGAAGTGAAGGGCATCGCGCTTCACGCCGATGTCACCAGCGAGGAGCAGATCAAGGCGGCGATCGCCAAGGCGGAAGCCGCGCACGGCGTCGCGCGTGTGCTGATGAACTGCGCCGGGATCGGCGGCTCGCAGCGCATCGTCGGCCGCGATGGGGTCTACCCGCTGGAGAAGTTCGCGCGTATCATCAATGTCAATCTGATCGGCACCTTCAACTGCCTGCGTCTGTTCGCCGAGCGCCTCGTCACGATCGAGCCGGTCGGTGAAGAGCGCGGCGTCATCGTCAACACGGCGTCGGTCGCGGCTTACGAAGGCCAGATCGGCCAGATCGCTTATGCGGCGTCGAAGGGCGGCGTCGTCGGTCTCACGCTGCCGGCCGCGCGCGACCTCGCGAGCCAGAAGATCCGCGTCAACACCATCGCGCCCGGCCTGTTCCTGACGCCGCTGCTGATGGGCTTGAACGAAGAGGCCCGCAAGAGCTTAGGGGCCCAGGTGCCGCATCCCGCGCGTCTCGGCGACGCCAATGAATACGGCTCGCTGGCCGTGCACATCGTCGAGAACCCGATGCTCAATGGCGAGACCATTCGCCTCGACGGCGCGATCCGCATGGCGCCGCGGTAGGACTCTTTTTCCTTCTCCCCTTGTGGGAGAAGGTGGCGCGCGTAGCGCGCCGGATGAGGGGTCTCTATCCGCGGAGACAGACCCCTCACCCAAGCGAATTCCGGGTTCGCAGCGTACATGCCCTCTCCCACAAGGGGAGAGGGCGCAGCAATCGGCACCGCGAACGGCGGCAAGCACGAGGCGCCTCATGTCCCAACCGCTGCTGATCGAGCACAACGACGGCGTCGACACCGTGACGCTCAATCGTCCCGAACACCTCAACGCACTCGATCCTGCGCTGATCGACGCGCTCAACGCCTATTTCCAGGGCCTCCAGCGCAACCGCGATACGCGCGTTGTGGTGCTGAAGGGCGCCGGCAAGAATTTCTGTGCGGGCCTCGATCTCAAGGCTGCGATGGCGCGCCGTGCCGGGCAGCAGGAGCCGCCTGATGTGACCGAGTCGCTCGACTCACAGCGGCGCATCGCCGATATCGTGATGCTGATGCGGCGCTGTCCGCAGCCGATCCTCGCGCTGGTACAGGGCGCGGCCGCCGGTGGCGGCTTTGCACTTGCGCTCGCCTCCGACATCCGCATCGCGACGAGATCGGCGCGGATGAACTGCGCCTTCATCAAGCTCGGCCTTGGCGGCTGCGACATCGGCACCAGCTATTTCCTGCCACGCCTGGTCGGTGTCTCCGTGGCCTCGGAGCTGATCCTCACAGGACGCTTCATCGGCGCCGAACGCGCACTCGCGGTCGGGCTGGTCTCCGAGGTCGTTGACGAAGACAAGCTCGACGCCGCCGCCGAACCCTATGTCGACGCGCTCATCACGGCGTCGCCCGTGGGTCTGCGCCTGTCCAAGGAATGTCTCAACATGAGCGTCGATGCCGGATCGCTGGAAGCCGTGATCGCGATGGAGGATCGCAACCAGGTCCTGTGCAGCCGCTCCGAGGAATTTTCGGAAGGCATCAGGGCCTTCCTTGAGAAGCGAAAGCCTGTCTATATCAGGCGCTGACAATGAAGATCCGTAAAGGACGAGAAATTCCGGGAGACGCAAAATGAGTGGAAGCGCGGCGGCGGTGATGACGAAGCCCGCCTTTCGCAAGGTCAAGTGGCTTGCGCGCGACATCGATGTCGAGCGCCGCGACGACGGCACGGTGGTGCTGAAGTCGCGCATCCCGCTGCAAACCTACGAGAAGCATATCCCGGCTTCGCTGGCAAAATGGGCGAAGGAAGCGCCCGAGCGGATCTGGCTTGCCCAGCGCGGCGGCCCCAGCCGCGAATGGCGCAAATTGTCCTATGGCGAAGCCAAGCGCACCGTGGATGCGCTGACGCAAGGCCTGCTCAATCTCGCGCTCGACGGCCGACCGGTCACGATCCTCTCCGGAAATTCGATCGAGCACGCGTTGATGACGCAGGCGGCGATGCAGGCGCGGGTCCCCGCCGCGCCGGTCTCGCCGGCCTACTCCTTGATGAGCCATGATCACGTCAAGCTGAAGTACCTGTTCGACCTGATCAAGCCCGGCGTGGTGATGGTGCAGGACGGCTCGACCTTCGAGAAGGCGCTGAAGGCGCTCGATCTCACCGGCGTTACCGTCGTTCACGTCCTACGGCCCTGCGAGGGCATCGAGAGCGTCAGCTTTGCCGCGCTCGCGGCGACAGCCGTGACAGCCGACGTCGAAGCGTCGATCGCAAAGATCACGCCTGAGACCGTCGGCAAACTGCTGTTTACCTCGGGCTCCACCGGCATGCCCAAAGCGGTCATCAACACGCAAGCGATGATGTGCGCCAATGCGGCGATGATGATGCAGGTGCGGCCGCGCGATCCCAGCGGTCCGATCTCAACCATGCTGGACTGGATGCCCTGGAACCACACCATGGGCGGCAATGCGGCCTTCCACCCGATCCTGGTCGATGGCGGCACGCTCTATATCGATGACGGCCGGCCGATGCCGGGCCAATTCGATGAGACGCTGCGCAATCTGCGCGAAATCTCGCCGACCTATTACGCCAACGTCCCCGCCGGTTATGCCGCGCTCGCCGCCGCCATGGAGAAGGACGAGGCGCTGTGCCGATCCTTCTTCAAGAACCTCTCGATCATGGCCTATGGCGGCGCGCGGCTGCCGGACGATCTCTACGATCGCATGCAGGCCCTCGCCGTCAAGACCACCGGCGAGCGCATCGTGTTCTACACCGGCTGGGGCTCCACCGAGACCGCGCCGACCTCGACCGGCACCTATTGGGACACCGAGCGCGTCGGCCTCATCGGCCTGCCGTTCCCCGGCGTCGAGTTGAAGATGGTGCCGTGCGGCTCGAAATACGAGTTGCGCCTGCGTGGCGTCAACGTCACGCCTGGCTATTTCGGCCAGCCTGATCTGACGAAGAAGATGTTCGACGAGGAAGGTTTTTATTGCATCGGTGACGCCGGCGTCTTCGTCGACGACACCGATCCGGTGAAAGGCATCATCTTTGCCGGGCGCGTGGTGGAAGATTTCAAGCTGACCACCGGCACCTTCGTCCACGTCGGCTCGCTGCGCACCGATGCCATCGCGGCCGCGACGCCCGTCGTGCATGATGCGCTGGTCGCGGGGCAGGATCGCGCCTTCATCGGCCTGCTGGCCTGGCCGAACCTGCATGCCTGCCGCCAACTTGTCGGCAAGGCAGATCTCAGCTTCGAGGATGCAGTGAAGCATCCCGAGGTGATCGCCTGCTTCAGGCGCGGGCTGGAGGCTCACAACAAGGAGTGCGAAGGCGCCAGCAGCCGCATCATCGCGCGTGCCATGCTGATGGCCGAGCCGCCCTCGATCGACGGCAACGAGCTCACCGACAAGGGCTACATCAACCAGCGCGCCGGCCTCGAGCGCCGTGCCCCGCTGGTCGAGCGGCTTTATGCCGACAAGCCTGACCAGGACGTCATCGTTCTCAAGTAATCGACATCATCAACACGGATACGCGCCATGAACTTCGATTTTTCCGACGACCAGAAGCAGCTCCGCGATCAGGCGCGCAAATTCCTCACCGAGAAATGCTCGCCCAAAGCTGTACGCGCAGTCCTCGACGGCAAGGCGCCATACGACAAGGAACTCTGGAAGGGCCTCGCCGAGATGGGTTTTCTCGGTGTCGCTATTCCCGAGGATTTTGGTGGCGCCGGCGCCGGTCATCTCGAGCTTTGCGTGATCGCTGAAGAGATGGGCCGGGCGAACGCGCCGGTGCCGTTTTCCTCCACGGTGTATCTCGCTGCTGAAGCGCTGCTGATCGCGGGCAATGAGGCGCAGAAGAAGAAATGGTTGCCGGCGATTGCCTCGGGCGAGGCGATCGGCACGCTGGCGCTGTTCGAGGGAAAAGGCAATCCGTCACCGAAGACCATCAAGCTCACGGCTGCGAATGGCGTACTCAATGGCGTCAAGAAGCCGGTCGCGGATGGCGCGATCGCCGACTTCGCGGTGGTCGCGGCACGGACGGGATCGAGCGGACGCGACGGCGATATCTCCTTGTTCGTTGTCGATCTCAAGGACGGCGGCGTCGAGGTGAAAAGCCTGACCAATCTCGATCCGACCCGCGGGCAGGCCGAGATCACTTTCAGGGATTGCAAGGCCGAGCCGCTGGGCGCGGCCGGCGAAGGCTGGAGCATCTTGACTCAAGTGCTCGACCGCGCCGCGGTGCTCTGCGCGTTCGAGCAGGTCGGCGGCTCCGACCGTGCGCTGGAGATGGGCCGCGACTACGCGCTCGACCGCATCGCCTTCGGCCGACAGATCGGTTCGTTCCAGGCCGTCAAGCACATGCTGGCGGACATGTATGTGTCGGCGACGCTGGCGCGCTCCAATAGCTATTACGGCGCCTGGGCGCTCTCGACCAACGCCGCGGAGCTGCCGGAAGCCGCTGCCGCGGCCCGCATCAGCGCGACGCAGGCGTTCCAGCACTGCGCCAAGAACAACATCCAGGTCCACGGCGGCATGGGATTCACCTGGGAGTTCGACTGCCACATGTACTACCGCCGCGCCAACGCCATGGCGCTCGGTCTCGGCAGCCTCTCCTATTGGGAAGACCAATTGATCGATCGCATGCGCAAGAAGAACGCGGCGTAGGCGAAGGGCAACGTCATGAACTTCGACGATACCCCGCAGGAAGCCGAATTCCGCGCCACCGCGCGCGCCTGGATCGGTGCGAATGCACCGAAGCAATACGAGGACGAGCTCCGCAAGTCCTCGCTCGGCCGCACGCAATTGAAGAACGCCAACATCCTCGACGTTGCAAAGGCCTGGCAGAAGAAGAAGGCGGATGCCGGCTGGGCCTGTCTGCACTGGCCGAAGGAGTATGGTGGCCGCGGCTCGTCACCGATCGAACGTGTGATCTGGCAGCAGGAAGAGGGGCCGTTCGGTCAGCTATCCCGCATGTTCATCATCGGCCACGGCATGTGCGGGCCGACCATGATGGCGTTCGCGCGCGAGGAGCATAAGCGCGCCTATCTGCCGCCGCTCGCCTCCGGCGAAAAGGTCTGGTGCCAGCTGTTCTCCGAGCCCGCCGGCGGCTCCGACGTCGCTGGGTTGCGAACCCGCGCGGAAAAGGACGGCGACGACTGGGTGATCAACGGCCAGAAGATCTGGACGTCGGGCGCGCATTATTCCGACTACGGAATTTTGCTCACCCGCACTGATCCGACCGTGCCCAAGCACAAGGGCCTGACCATGTTCTTCCTGGATATGAAGAGCCCGGGCGTCGAGGTGCGGCCGATCAAACAGGCGAGCGGCGCTTCCGACTTCAACGAGGTTTATTTCACCAACGTCCGCATTCCCGATCATCAGCGCCTTGGCGAGGTCGGTGACGGCTGGAACGTCTCGCTGACGACGCTGATGAACGAGCGCAGCGCGATCGGCGCGGCCGTCTCGACCGGCTTCCCCGAGCTGTTCGAATATTGCTCCAGCCTGATGCTGGACGGTGGCCCTGCCATCGAGGATCGTGCGGTGCGCGCGAAGCTGGCGAACTGGGCAGTGAAGGCGAGCGGGCTGAAATACACCAGCATGCGCGCGATCTCCGCGCTGTCGAAGGGCGAGCGCCCGGGACCGGAAAATTCCATCGGCAAGCTGGTGGCGGGATCGATGATCCAGGATGTCGCGACTTACGCACTGGACTTGCAGGGTGCGGGCGGAGTGGTTAGCGGCGAGAATGCCGAACTCGCCGGCCGCTTCCAGGCGATGCTGCTGCGCGCGCCGGGCACCCGTGTCGAAGGCGGCACCGACGAGATCATGCGCAACATCATCGCCGAGCGGGTGTTGGGCCTGCCCGGCGACATCAGGGTCGACAAGGACGTGCCGTTCAACAAGATCCCGACGAAGGGACGAGGCTGATGATCCTCATCCTGAGGAGCCGCGGAACGCGGCGTCTCGAAGGATGCAGGCCCGACTGGGGCCTCGTGGTTCGAGACGGCGCTGCGCGCCTCCTCACCATGAGGGACTAAGACAGAGCAAGAACGAAGAGGTCCGCCATGAATTTCGACGACACCCCGCAGGAAGCCGCATTCCGCGAGACCGCGCGCAAATGGGTCGAGGCCAATGCGCCGAAGGAGTTTTTGGCGGAGCTGTCAAAGTCCTCGCTCGGCCGCATCCGGCTCGCCAACCACGACATCGTCGATGTCGGCAAGGCCTGGCAGAAGAAGAAGGCCGAAGGCAATTGGGCCTGCCTGCATTGGCCGAAGGAATATGGTGGCCGCGGTGCGACGCCGATCGAGCGGGTGATCTGGCAGCAGGAGGAAGGCGTCTACGGCAAGCTGACGCAGCCGTTCCAGATCGGCGAGGGCATGTGCGGCCCAACCGTGATGGCTTTTGGCAGCGAGGACGCCAAGCGGCGCCATTTGCCGAAGCTGGCCGCAGGCGAGGAGATCTGGTGCCAGCTGTTCTCCGAGCCGTCGGCGGGCTCCGACGTCGCGGGCTTGCGCACGCGCGCGGAGAAGACGGGCGATAATTGGGTCGTCAACGGTCAGAAGATCTGGACCTCCGGTGCGCACTATTCCGACTACGGACTTTTGATCGCGCGCACCGATCCCAATGTGCCCAAGCACAAGGGGCTCACCATGTTCTTCCTGGACATGAAGAGCCCCGGCGTCGAGGTGCGCCCGATCAAGCAGGCCAACGGCATGCAGGAGTTCAACGAGGTCTATTTCACCGACGTCGTCATTCCCGACAGCCAGCGCCTCGGCGCCGTCGGCGAGGGCTGGAGCGTGTCGCTGACCACGCTGATGAACGAGCGGATGTCGATCGGCTCGCGGGTTGCGACCGGCGTCCCCGAGATGTTCGAGTTCTGCTCCAATCTGATGCTGGAGGATGGCCTCGCCATCGACGATCCCGCCGTGCGCTCAAAACTCGCGAGCTGGGCGGTGAAGTCGAGCGGGCTGAAATACACCAGCTACCGGGCGATCTCGGCGCTTTCCAAGGGTGAACGGCCGGGGCCGGAGAATTCGATTGGCAAGCTCGTCTCCGGCATGATGCTGCAGGACATCGCGACCTATGCCATGGACCTCCAGGGCGCGGCCGGCGTTCTCACAGGCAGCGACGAGGAAACCGTTCAGGGCCAGTTTCAGCAGATGCTGCTGTCCTCGCCCTCGATGCGCATCGCGGGCGGCACAGACGAGATTTTGCGCAACATCATCGCCGAGCGCGTGCTGGGACTGCCGGGCGATATCCGCGTCGACAAGGACGTGCCGTATAACAAGATCCCGACCAAGGGACGGTGATCTAGCTTCTCGCTGTATCCGTAGGGGTGGGCAAAGCGAAGCGTGCCCACCATATGCAGATGCGCCGAGGTAAGTCTGTCGGTGGGCACGGCGCTATGCGCCTTTGCCCACCTTACGAAGAGAAGGCGCGAGTTGATCCATGGACGCACAAGTAAAGCAAAACGACCGCATCGGCGTGCTCGAAGAGCTGCTCAACGAGCGCTACTCGGTCCGTGCCTTCCTGGCCAAGGAAGTCGATCGCGCGACGATCGAACATGTGCTGACGACCGCGCAGCGCACGGCGTCGTGGTGCAACAGCCAGCCCTGGCAGGTCGTCATCGCCAGCGGCGAAGCCAAGGAGCGTTTCCGCAAGCTAATCTACAAGGAGGCTTCGGGCGGTCTCGGGGACGACTATGATTTCCCGCCGCCCCGGGAATATCTCGGCGCCTATCTCGAACGCCGCCGCGAGAGCGGCTTCCAGCTCTACAACACGCTCGGCATCGCGCGCGGAGACAAGGCGGCGTACGCGAAGCAGGCGCTGCAGAACTACAATTTCTTCGGCGCGCCGCATGTGGCCATCATCCACACCGACGAGCCGCTCGGCATCTACGGTGCGATCGATTGCGGCGCCTATGTCTCGAACTTCATGCTGGCCGCGCAGGCGCTCGGGCTCGGCACCATTCCCCAGGCGGCGCTCGCGCGCCACTCCGGCCTGATCCGCCGCCATTTCAATCTGCCAGCTGACCGCCGCATCGTTTGCGGCATCTCGTTCGGCTATGCCGACAACGCCCACAAGGTCAACAGCTACCGCACGTCGCGTGCGAGCGTGGCCGAGACCGTGACCTTCGTGGACGAGTGATCGAGGCTACGCAGGCACGCATCAAGTTTCACGCTTCAGACATGATCACTTCAGACATGCGAAGACGGCCGCGGAAGCGGCCGCCTTCATCGCGGTCTCAGTCCGATTGACGCCGGCGGTCAGCCGCCGCTGCCGCCGATCACGGCGCGAATGGTCTCGTCGGGCCCGAAATCCTCGGCGCCGTCGACATAGAGCAGCGCCGCGAGCTTGGAGCGCGCACGGTTGACGCGGCTCTTGATCGTGCCCACCGCGCAGCCGCAGATCGAGGCCGCATCCTCATAGGAGAAGCCGGAGGCGCCGACGAGGATCAGCGCTTCACGCTGGTCCTGCGGAAGCTTGTCGAGCGCCGTGCGGAATTCCTCGAACTCGAGATGCGCGTTCTGCGAGGGCTGCGTCTTCAGCGTCTTGGCATAGTTGCCTTCGGCATCCTCGACTTCCCGCCGCCGCTTGCGATAGTCGGAGCGGAACAGGTTGCGCAGGATCGTGAACAGCCACGCCGGCAGATTGGAGCCGGGCTGGAACGAGTCGATGTTGGCGAGCGCGCGCAACAGCGTCTCCTGGACCAGATCGTCGGCGCGATCGGCATTGCCGCTGAGCGAGATGGCGAACGCGCGCAGACTGGGCACGGCCGCCAGGATGTCGTTACGCAGGGAGTCCGTGAGAGGCATCAATCCCTCCCATTGTTGTTGTCGTTAGAACCGCCACCATTTTCCACTTGGGGTGTCGCTCCCGGCGCATCAAGTTTCTTGATCAGTTCCGCGAACCGGTCCGGAACCCCCTGCCGCACCACATCGTCGTACATGGCGCGCAGCTGGTGCCCGATCCGGGATTGGATCTCCGGAGTGAGCCCTCCCTTGCCGGGGGTCGTGCTTTTGCTGGCTTGAGACTTGAGATCTTTCATGACCTGTTCCACGTTTCCCCGAGTTAAGTGACTGTAAAATCGAGAAGTTCTCTCAACCGGGAGCCGTTCCCTGGATAGGCTCAATGCGAGCTGCGAGAAAAAGTTCCGCCCTCATGCGGAACTTTTCTCCGTCTGAGGCGTAATCAGCCCAGCAGGGGAACCCGGGCCCCCCGCCTAACGCCTGCACGTCAAGGTCGGCCCGAAGATATATGGAGTGGGGATGTCCCGTTCACAGCTTGTTGCTGAACACTTGCCGTTGTTGCGCCGGTACGCACGCGCCCTGACGGGCAGCCAGTCCTCCGGTGACGCCTATGTCGCAGCCATGTTGGAAGCCATGCTGGGAGATCCGTCGGTGCTCGACGAGAGCCACGGGCCGCGCGCCGGCCTGTTTCGGCTGTTCACCCAGATCTGGAATTCCGTTTCCGTCAACGACGATTCCGAGGTGACGAACCTGCCGATGCCCCCGGAGCGACGGCTGTCGAACATCACGCCGTTACCGCGGCAAGCCTTCCTGCTGCTCTCGCTCGAGGGATTTTCGGAGGAAGAGGTCGGCTACATTCTTGGCACCGACGTGGGCGAGACGCGCCGGCTTGCGGATGCCGCAGGGCGTGAGATGGCCGCCGAGATCGCCACCGATGTGCTGATCATCGAGGATGAGACCTTCATCGCCATGGACCTCGAAAGCCTGGTGAAGAATCTCGGCCACAATGTCGTCGGCGTCGCCCGCACCCACGCCGATGCGGTCGCACTGGCCAAGAACAAGCGGCCCGGCCTGATCCTCGCCGACATCCAGCTCGCCGACGGCTCGTCGGGCCTTGACGCCGTCAACGAGCTGCTCCGCACCTTCGAAGTGCCGGTGGTGTTCATCACGGCGTACCCGGAACGCTTCCTTACCGGAGAGCGCCCCGAGCCGGCGTTCCTGATCTCAAAACCGTTCCAGCCGGCGATGGTGTCGGCAGTGGCGAGCCAGGCGCTGTTCTTCCAGCGCAACTCGCGCAATCGCGCGCCGAAAGTGCCGGCGGCTTAAGCAAGCCTCTCCGAAACAGAAACGGCGCGTCGCAAGGCGCGCCGTTTTTGTTCGCCGATACCCTGCCTCAGCAACCGCGGCAAATGCTGCGAAGCATGGAATTCAGCTTGGTATCGTTCGGCCCAAGGGATTTCGCATTGAGCTTGGCCTGGTCCTCGATCCATGACTGGAGCAATTTTTCGCGCTCAGGCGACGGTCCTGCCGGGGGCCGTGGTGTCCCGTCGAATGTCACGAGGATTGTCACACTCTGGAGATCATCCTTCGCCGCGGCGGGCGGCTCCGGGAATGGTTGAGATCGCTCGATCATCGCGAGCGCCTCTTCATCGAGCAACGCTGAGCCGGTGCTCTCCACCAGCGCACTCGAGATCAATTTGCCCGACCGGTCGATCACGAAAGTGACGCCGGCATCGCCCCGTTGGCCGATCGCCTTCGGAGGAAACGCGATGTGGCGCCAGGCATGCTCGGTGACCGCCTTGCGCCAGGCAGCCATCGCATCGGACTCCGTGAGGATGGCACCCGGCCTGCTCAGCACCAGCCCGGAAGATGGCACCAGGAATTGACGGCCGCTGAAGTCAATCGTCACGGTGAAATCAAACGAGGCGTCCTTCAACTCCGAAGGCGGCGCCGGAAACGGGGCGGCGCGGGCAATGATCGCCATAGCGGCGTCGTCGAGCGACCGCGAGCCGGCGCTCTCGGCCAGCGCCCGCGAGATCAACCTGCCAGAGCGATCGATGACGAACGCGATCTTGGCCTTGCCGGTTTGCCCCCATGCTTCAACAGGGAAAAACCTGTTGCGGGCAATGTGTGCCGACAGCCCCGCTTTCCAGGCTTTGACACTTTCGCTCTGGGGGGCAGTCTGCGCATGGGCGGGGAAAGCCGCCAGCAATACGAGGAGGGCGGCAAGCAAGGGGAGTTTCATCTGCATCGGCGCGGATACTAGTCGCCATCAGGTTGATTGCAAGGCTCGCTGCTCGTATCGCGTCGCGCTTGTGTGGGGCGATTCGATCGGCCGGGAAGCCCGCTTGACGCCGGGCAAATTGCCCCGTTGATATCTCGGGCCGATGACATCCATAACTGCTTCGAAACACCGGAGATTTCGCATCATGGACCAGCAACTCCTCGATCGCCTCGCCATCCGCGATCTCGTCGAGAACTGGGCGGTGTGGCGAGATGCCGGCGACTGGGAGCGCTTCGCCACCGTCTGGCATGAAGAAGGCTGGATGTCCGCCACCTGGTTTCAGGGGCCGGCGCGGGATTTCATGCGGGTCAGCCAGGAGGGGTTCGCCAAGGGCGTGCGCATCCTGCATTTCCTTGGGGGCTGCAGCATCGACCTCGAGGGGGCGCGCGCCATCGCGCAGACCAAGATGACCATCTCGCAGCGCGCGCCGGTGCACGACGTGCCCTGCGACGTCGTCTGCACCGGGCGCTTCTACGATTTCCTGGAGAAGCGGCAGGGAAAATGGGGCATCGTCCGCCGCCAGCCGATCTACGAGAAGGACCGGATCGACCCGGTCGATCCCGCCGCGACACTTCAGCTCGACCAGAAAGCCCTTGCCGCGCTCCCGGAAGGCTACCGCCACCTCGCCTACATGCAGGAGCTGATCGGCTACAAGGTCAAGCGCGACATGCCGGGTCTGACCGGGCCTGAGGTCGAGAAGCTCTATGGGCAGGGGCAGGAGTGGCTCGCGGGGAAGGCGAACTGAACGCCAGACAAAAGTAAGGCGCGACTGGCATCACCACAGTCGCGCCCTACGTCGCCGGCTTATGGGGCAGGGGGGAATAGCCGGCTGTTGAGACGACTCCGATCCGCGAAAGTCGTTCCAGGGGGTTGCGAAATTTTTCTGGGAATTTTTCGCGAGGGCGTGCCTTTTTCGCACACGGTTAAGTGATCTTAACGACTGAGAACTCCCGGTCCTCTCGTTGCGTTGTTCCCGCGATCGCCATGGGGCGAGGGACCGACAGCCATGTCACAGATCCAAAAGGTATTTTTAGGCGCCGTCGCGCTCGCCGCGACGCTTGGCGCCGTTCAGGTGGGCGCCGTGCAGCTGGCCTCCGGCCATGATCTGGCCGACCGCTGGCAGGCGGTCGCTGACAAGCCGGGCCATAACGTCAACCGCTCCAGCAAAGCCGACCGGCTCGCCGACATCAAGCAGGCGGAGGTTCCAACCCGGACCGTGTCGATGCGGCTGAATGATCTGGCCGACACGTCGGTCCTGCTGCGGGTCCCCGCGGTGATCGAGACCGGCAACGCCAAGCCGCCGGTGTTGCTCCCGGACCAGAAGCAGAGCCGCAAAAAGCCGACGATCGCCTGCGAGCCGATGGTCAGCTCCCTGACCGAGGTCGCAAAACTGCTCCAGCCCGGTCGCTGCGTGACCTGATCGGCATTTGCCACGGACAAGTCGCCCTCCGCCCGGAGGGCGATTGCTGACGTCCACTTGATCCCCTGCCCCCTCGCGTTATATCCCGGGTTTCTTTTCCCCTTCGATTGACCGGGTAAACGCATGACGACGTCAGACACGGCTGTGCATACGCAGCCCTTCCAGGCCGAGGTTTCCGAGCTTCTGCACCTGATGGTGCACTCCGTTTATTCCGAGACCGATATCTTCCTGCGCGAGCTTGTCTCCAACGCATCGGACGCCTGCGACAAGCTGCGCTATGAGGCCATCGCGAGTCCTGCGCTGCTGGGCGAGGGCGACGCGCTCAAGATCCGGATTATTCCGAACAAGACGGCCGGGACGCTGACAATCGCCGACAACGGGATCGGCATGGAGCGGCAGGAGCTGATCGACCACCTCGGCACCATCGCCCGCTCGGGCACCAAGGCCTTCGTGTCGAAGCTCAAGGAGGCCAAGGATGGTCTCGGCCTGATCGGCCAGTTCGGCGTCGGCTTCTATTCCGCGTTCATGGTCGCCGACAAGATCGTCGTGGTCAGCCGCCGCGCCGGCGAGAGCGACGTCTGGACCTGGACGTCCACAGGCGGGTCGGGCTTCGAGATCGCGCGTGCCAGCGAGGAGGATGCGGGCCGCGTGCAGCGCGGCACCGAGATCGTCCTGCATCTCAAGGACGATGCGAAGAAATATCTCGAAGCTTACGAGATCGAGCGCATCGTCGGCGCTTATTCCGACAACATCCTCTTCCCCATCGAGCTCGTGCCTGAAGAGGGCGAACCGCGTCAGATCAATTCTGCAAGCGCGCTGTGGCAGCGCTCGAAATCCGAGCTCACGCCGGAAGACTACAAGAAGGCCTATCAGCAGATCGCCTCCGCCTTCGACGATCCCGCGATGACGCTGCATTATCGCGCGGAGGGGCGTTACTCCTACGCCGTGCTGCTGTTCGCGCCCTCGACCAAGCCGTTCGACCTGTTCGAGCCGAACCGCAAGGGGCGCGTCAAGCTCTATGTCCGCCGCGTCTTCATCACCGACGATGCCGATCTTCTGCCGGGCTACCTCCGCTTCATCCGCGGCGTCGTCGACAGCGAGGATCTCCCGCTCAACATCTCCCGCGAGATGCTTCAGAACAATCCGCAGCTCGCACAGATCCGCAAGGCCGTGGCGACCCGCGTCTTGTCCGAGCTCGAAAGCCTTGCGGAGAAGGATCCGGAGAACTTCGCGAAGATCTGGGAGGCCTTCGGCGCGGTGCTGAAGGAAGGCATCTACGAGGATTTCGAGCGCCGCGAAAAGCTGCTCGCGCTGTCGCGTTTCACCACGACTGCGGGCGAGAAGCGCTCGCTCAAGGAGGTCATCGCCGATTTCAAGCCGAATCAGACCGAGATCTATTATCTCGTCGGCGACAGCATCGACCGGTTGAAGTCGAACCCCAGGCTCGAGGCGGCGACTGCGCGCGGCATCGAAGTTCTGCTGCTATCCGATCCCGTCGACGCCTTCTGGACTTCGATGCCATCTGAGTTCGACGGCAAGCCGCTGAAGTCGCTAAGCCAGGGCGATCTCAATCTCGAGCTGATCCCGCGCGTCGACGAGGCGGACGAAGCGAAAAAGGACGAGCCGGCCGCCGACGAGGGTGCCACCATCGCGGTGATCAAGGCCGCGCTTGGCGAGCGTGTCAGCGACGTCAAGGCATCGACGCGCCTCACCAGTTCCGCGTCCTGCCTCGTTGCCGACAGCCAGGGCCCGAGCCGCGAGCTCGAGCGCATCCTGGCCCAGCAAAACCGTGGCATGCGCACCAAGCCGATCCTCGAGATCAACCTGCGCCATCCGCTGGTCACGGCGATCACGAAGGCTCAGGCCGGCTCGAAGGCGGTCGACGATCTGAGTCTGCTCCTGCTCGAACAGGCGCAGATCCTGGACGGCGAACTGCCGGAAGATCCGGCGGCGTTTGCGGCAAGGCTGAACCGGCTGGTGCTGCAGGGGCTCGGCGGGTAGCGGGGCGCAGGCCATATATGCCGCCGCGCTCATTCCGCCGCGTGATCCTTCCGCTCATCGCACGCGACGGTAGCTTGCGGCTTCTTCTCCATCCAGCGCGAGAGCAGGTCGGAGAAGCGGTCGAGGTAGAGGTAGACGACCGGGGTCGTGAACAGCGTCAGCGCTTGGCTCACGAGAAGGCCGCCGACCATCGCATAACCGAGCGGTTGGCGGATTTCGGAGCCAGTGCCGCTTCCGAGCATCAGCGGCACGCCGCCTAGCAGGGCGGCCATCGTTGTCATCATGATCGGGCGAAAGCGCAGCAGCGCCGCCTGGCGGATCGATTGCTCCGGGGTGAGATGCTGCTCGCGTTCGGCCGCGATGGCGAAATCCACCATCATGATGCCGTTCTTCTTGACGATGCCGATCAGGAGAATGACTCCGATCAGGGCAATGAGACTGAAGTCGAAGCCGAAGATCATCAGGATCGCGACGGCGCCGACGCCAGCCGAGGGCAACGTGGACAGGATGGTCAGAGGATGGATGTAGCTCTCGTAGAGCACGCCCAGAATCAAATACACCACGACCAGTGCGGCGAGGATCAGCAACGGCACGGTGCCGAGCGATTGCTGGAATGCCTGCGCGGTACCCTGAAAACTTGTTGCCAGCGCCGGCGGCGCGCGCATCTCGCGGACCGCGTGCAGCACCGCGTCGGTCGCTTGTCCCAGCGCCACGCCCTCGGCGAGATTAAAGCTGATCGTCACCGACGGAAATTGGCCTTGATGCGAAATCGCAAGCGGTCGCACGGGCACATTGGTCCAGTTGCAGAACACCGAGAGCGGCACCTCGTCGCCGGTAAGCGGTGATCTGAGATAGACCTTGTCGAGCGTACCGAGCTGGCCTTGCAGGTCCGGTGTGATCTCCAGGACGATGTGATAGCTGTTGGTCTGGGTAAAATATTGCGCGACCTGACGCTGGCCGAACGCGTCATAGAGGGTGTCGTCGATCAGTTGCGGCTGAATGCCATAGCGTGCGGCGGTGTCGCGATTGATCCTGAGTTGAACCGTCGTGCCTTCGGTTTGCTGGTCGGTCGCGACGTCGCGCAGTTGCGGCAGCGTCTTCATCGCATCGAGGATTTTCGGCGCCCATTCGTTCAGTTCGGCGAGGTTGGCGTCCTGGAGCGTGAATTCGAACTGAGTGCGGGTGGCGCGGCCGCCGAGACGAACGTCCTGCGAGGCCTGCATATAGAGCTTGGCGCCCTCCACCTTGGCGATCTTGGGCCGCAGCCGCGCGATGATCTGCTGTGCGCCGGCATCGCGCTCCTCCAGCGGTTTCAAGGTGATGTACATGCGCCCCGAGTTCAGTGCCGTACCGCCGCCGCCGATGAACATCGCGATCGAAGCGACGGCGGGGTCGGCCTGCACGATGGTGTTGAGCTCCACCTGGCGCCGTTTCATCTCGGCAAAGGAGATGTCCTGGGGCATCTCGGACACGGCTGTGAGGAAGCCGTTGTCCTGCTGCGGAAAGAAACCCTTCGGGATCAGGATGAAGAGGTAGATCGAGAGTGCTACGGTCGCGAAGAAGATGCAAAGGGTGACGAAACTGTGGCGCAGCGCGACGTCGAGCCCGCGTTCGTAGGCGCCGAGCACTCTTTCGAACACCCGCTCGCTCCACTGGTAAAAGCGGCCGTGCCGAGCCTCGTGGTTGGCGCGCAGGAAGCGCGAGGCCATCATCGGCGTCAGGGTCAGCGACACCACCAGAGAAACAAGGATCGCCATCGCCAGCGTGACCGCGAATTCGCGGAACAGCCGGCCGATGATGCCGCCCATCAGGAGCAACGGGATCAGCACCGCGATCAGAGAGATGCTGATCGAGAGGATCGTAAAGCCGATTTCGGCCGCGCCCTTGTAGCCGGCAGCAAGCGGCCTCTCGCCCTGCTCGACGTAACGGGTGATGTTCTCCAGCATCACGATGGCGTCGTCCACCACGAAACCGACCGCGATCGTCAGCGCCATCAAGGAGAGGTTATCCAGCGAATAGCCGAAGACCCACATCAGCGAGCAGGCTCCCAGTAGCGCTAGCGGCACCGTGATGCTCGGGATGATCGTCGCCCAGAAGCTGCGGAGAAAGATGAAGATCACCATCACCACGAGCGCGATAGTGGTCATGAGCGTGATCTGTACGTCCTCGACGGCAGCGCGGATGGTGATGGTGCGGTCGCTGATGATCTTGATCGAGATCGCGGGCGGGATGGCCGCGATCAGCCGCGGCAGCTGCGCCTTGATACGATCGACGGTCTCGATGACGTTGGCGCCGGGTTGCTTGAAGATGACGAGGAACACGCCGCGCTTGCCGTCGGCCCAAGCCGCCGTCTTCATGTCCTCCGGCCCTGCCACGGCCTCACCGATGTCGCGGATCCGCAATGGAGCGCCGTTGCGATAGGCGACGATGACGTCCTGCCAATGCTGGGCCTGGGTGAGCTGGTCGTTGGCGTAGATCGTGTAGGCGCGCTTGGCCCCGTCGATGCTGCCCTTCGGGCTGTCGGTGGTCGCAGCCGCGATCTGGGCGCGCACGTCCTCCAGCGACAGGCCCTTGGCGACGAGCTTGGCCGGATCGATCTGTATGCGTACGGAGGGTTTCTGCTGTCCGCCGACGAACACTTGGGCGACGCCGGATAACTGGCTGATCTGTTGCGCGAGCTGCGCATCGGTGCGGTCGCTGACGACGGTCAGCGGCAGCGTGTCGGACGTCGCGGACAGGATCATCACCGGCGAATCCGCCGGGTTGACCTTGCGATAGGTGGGAGGCGAGGGCAGGTTCTTCGGCAATTGGCCGCTCGCTGCATTGATCGCTGCCTGCACATCGTTGGCGGCGGCGTCGATCTTCCGGTTGAGGTCGAACTGGATCGTGATCGACGCCGAACCCAGCGAGCTGGTCGACGTCATCTGCGTGATGCCGGGGATCTGTGCGAGCTGACGTTCGAGCGGCTGTGCCACGGAAGAGGCCATGGTCTCAGGGCTGCCGCCGGGGAGCGAGGCCGAGAGCTGAATGGTCGGAAAGTCGACCTGGGGCAGCGGTGCAACCGGCAGCAGAGGATAGGCCACGAGGCCTACGAACAGGATGCCCGCCATCAGCAGTGAGGTGCCGATCGGATAGCGGATGAACGGAGACGAGAAGCTCTCTTGCATGCCCTGACACCACAGCCCTGGCCAGCGCATCTTCTCCCCGCTCACAGCGGAGTCGCGCCCGAGAGCGCAAGTGCGTTTCCTTCAGCCCATTTGCTTGTTGATTGCCCTGGAACGTCGTCGGTCCGGGCCGG
This sequence comes from Bradyrhizobium sp. WSM1417, assembly GCF_000515415.1. NCBI lineage: Bacteria > Pseudomonadati > Pseudomonadota > Alphaproteobacteria > Hyphomicrobiales > Nitrobacteraceae > Bradyrhizobium > Bradyrhizobium sp. WSM1417. The sequence continues at coordinate 63,600 of NZ_KI911783.1, read as the reverse complement.
CGTTGTGATCGAAAGACTAGTACGTTCGCTCCGGCCAGCGAACGGATTCCTGCGCTGGATGCTTTGCGACCTTTGTCGAAGGAGAGCTGCAGCGAGTTATGCGTTCCGCGCAGGCCGGAAAACTGGATGCTTTCCGATTCCGCATCTTTGCGGCGCTTTGTCTCACTCATTTCGTCCGGTGTCACAAGCCGGAGAGGTATGAAATAGGAACAATCGCTTCTGCCGCGCAGTTGTGCCATATCGAAATGACATAACGCGTGCCGTTGCCACCGATTCGAGGAATGTCCGATGCGCCTGCCGATCCTGACCCTCACCGCAATTGTCACGCTGTTCGTGGCGGCAGATGCCAGCGCCCAGACCTATGATCCGCGTTATCCGGTGTGCATGCACGTCTATACGCCCGGCGGCTTTGGCGGTGGCGGCGGCGATTATTTCGATTGCTCCTTCACCTCGCTGCCGCAGTGCCGCGCCACGGCCTCGGGCCGCTCGGCAAGCTGCGACGTTAATCCCTACTATGCGTTCGACCAACCCCCGCCGCCGCCGCGCCGGCGCCACAAGAACGTGCACTAGCGATCCGCAATGCGGCTTTCAGGGGGAATTCTTATGCGTCGCTTATTCGGCCTGATCATGACCGTCGGTGCCCTGCTCACGGCCGTGCCGTCGCATGCGCAGACCTTCGATCCGCGCTATCCCGTCTGCATGCACGTCTATTCCGGTGCGAACGGTGGTGGCGGGGAGTGGTATGATTGCTCTTTCACCTCGGTGCCGCAGTGCCAAGCTACGGCTTCAGGCCGCTCCGCCAGCTGCGATCTCAATCCGTATTATCCGTTCAATGCACCGCCGCAGCGCTTGCGCCATCAGCGAGGCGGCTAGCGCTGCGCGGATTCCAGCGCTTCCGCTTCGCATGCAGGCGCGGTCGCTACTCCTTCCGGATGCCCGACAGCTCCACCACCTTGCGCCAGCGGTCGGTCTCCGCCGTCAGCATGCCGCCGAATTCGCCGGCATTGCCGTGCAGCGGGATTGCGCCGAGCCCGGCGATGCGCGACTTGATCTCCGCATCGGACAGCGCGGCGTTGATCTCGCGATTGAGCAGGTCGATGATCTCGCGCGGCGTGTCGTGCGGAGCGCCGACACCGTAGAACGAACTCGTCTCGTAGCCGGTGAGCGTATCCGCGATCGGTGGCACGTCCGGCAGAATCTCCGAGCGCTCGCGCGTGGTGACGCCGAGCGCGCGCAGCTTGCCGGCGCGCACGAGCTCGAAGGATGAAGTGACGTTGTCGAACATGCCCTGGATCTGGCCGCTCATCACGTCGGTCAATCCGGGAGCCGAGCCGCGATAGGGCACGTGGGTGAACTGCACGCCGGCCAGCGACTTGAACAGCTCGCCGGAGAGATGCAGCGAGGTGCCGATGCCGGAAGAGGCGATCGACATCTTGCCGGGATTGGCCTTGGCGTAGGCGATGTAGTCGGCGACGCTCGTCACCGGCAGGTCGTTGCTGACGACCAGCACCAGCGGAATTCGCGCGACGCCGGCGACCGGCGCGATCCCCCTGGCGAAATCATACGGCAGCGCCGGATCGAACGAGGCGTTGATGGCGTTCGCGGTCGAGGTCAACAGCAGCGTGTGACCATCCGGGGCGGACGTGATCACCGCCTGCGTCCCGATATTGCTGCCGGCGCCAGGCTTGTTCTCGACGACGAAGGTCTGGCCGAGCCGGTCGGAGAGGCGCTGGCAGAGCAGCCGAGACAGCACGTCGGTGGCCCCGCCCGGTGCATAGGGCACCACCCATTTTACGCTATGCGAGGGATAGGAGGGATTGCCGATCGCAAAGGCGCGTGGCGTGGCGAGCACGGTTGCGGCAGAAGCCGCAGCCTGAAGGAAATGTCGCTTGGTGATCATCATGCTCTCCAATTCACCTCGCGCCGCAAGCGGGCAAAGAGACACGCGCAGCGCGCCCCGACAACTGGCTTTGCTATCGCAAGAATTGCGAGCCCGCGCACGCCGATCCCACCGGTTTGGTAAAGGATGACTAGAGTTAATCGCGTACTAAGCCGGTTTACCTTGTCTCTTAACTCCTGGGCAGGGCGTGCGAGCTAAGCTGTCGGCAACCAGCAGACACGTTCCGAAAGAATGAACGGCATGACCACCGGCGTCATCGAGCAACCGAAAGCCGCGCGTGCACCTTCGGCTTCGAAAATCTGGCTTAAGGCGATCGAGCTCACTGCGCGGATCGAGACGTTGCCGGGCCGGCTGTTTGCAGACGTCGTCGATGATTGGACGCAGCGCCAGCCCGATCGCATTGTGCTGGTCACCGACGACGCGAGCCTCGACTATGAGGGGCTTTCGAAACGCATCAATCGTTATGCGCGGTGGGCGCGCTCGGCCGGTGTGGTCAAGGGCGACACTGTCGCGCTGATCATGCCGAACGGCATCGACTATGTCGCGGCCTGGCTCGGCATCAGCCGCGTCGGCGGCGTGGTGGCGTTGATCAACACCAAGCTCGTCGGCCGGTCGCTCGCGCATTGCATCGGAGTCGCAAAGCCCGCTCACATCATTGTCGCGCACGAGCTTGCGGAGACGCTGGATGGGGCGTCGCTGCACCTGAACACGGAAGCAAAGGTCTGGACCCATGGCGATGCCCGCAGCGAACGCGCGATCGATGTCGCGCTCGCCGCCCTCGATGACGGGCCGCTTTCGCCGGACGAGCGTGGCGACGTCACCATCGACGACCGGGCCCTGCTGATCTACACGTCCGGGACGACCGGCCTGCCGAAAGCTGCCAGCATCAGCCACCGCCGCATCCTCAATTGGGGCTTTTGGTTCGCGGGCCTCACCGGCGCGACGCCGCAGGATCGGCTCTACGATTGCCTGCCGCTGTTCCACTCGGTCGGCGGCATCGTCGCGCCGTGCAGCATGCTCGCCGCCGGTGGCTCGGTGGTGATCGCGGAAAAATTCTCAGCCTCGAATTTCTGGCCCGACATCGTGCGCCACGACTGCACGTTGTTTCAGTATATCGGCGAGCTCTGCCGCTATCTTCTCAAGGCGCCGCCGTCGGAATACGAGAACCGGCATCGCCTGCGGCTCGTCTGCGGCAACGGCCTGCGTGGTGACATCTGGGACGATTTTCAGGCGCGTTTCGCCATTCCGCGTATCCTCGAATTCTACGCGGCGACGGAAGGCAATTTCTCGCTGTTCAACGTCGAGGGCCAGCCCGGCGCGATCGGCCGCGTTCCGCCGTTGCTCGCGCATCGTTTCCCTGCCGGTCTCGTCAAGCTCGACCCCGACAACGGCGCGCCGCTGCGCAATGCAGAGGGATTTTGCATCGCCTGCGCGCGCGGCGAGGCTGGCGAAGCCATAGGCCGCATCGGCACGGCGGACGAGGGCGGCGGTCGCTTCGAGGGCTACACCGAGGCGAGCGAAACCGAGAAGAAGATCCTGCGCGATGTCTTTGCCAAGGGCGATTCCTGGTTCCGCACCGGCGACCTGATGCGGCTCGACGAGAAGGGCTTCTTCCACTTCGTCGACCGCATCGGCGACACCTTTCGCTGGAAGGGCGAGAACGTCGCGACCTCGGAGGTCAACGACGCCGTGCGCGATTTCACCGGCGTCATCGACGCCACCACCTACGGCGTCAGCGTCCCCGGCACCGATGGCCGCGCCGGCATGAGCGCAATCGTGGTGAACGAGGGCTTTGCCGTCGAGGCGCTGCCCGCCCATCTCGCACAGCGCCTGCCGGCCTATGCTCACCCCGTCTTCATACGCATCTCGCGCGAGCTCGATGCGACCGAGACGTTCAAACAGAAAAAGGGCGAGCTCGCGCGCGAGGGGTTTGATCCGGGCGCGGTCTCCGATCCGCTGTTCATGCTGGACCCGAAGACCGGCGCCTATGTCGCGCTGGACGCGGAGACGCATGCGCAAATCAACGAGGGTACGATCCGGCTCTAGACTAGCCCGCGAAAATTCGGAGATAGGTCCAATTTTATCCGAATTGTCCAAGAAGCCATTTACTTCTGTCGGGTAAACAAGCGACCCAGGGAGGCGGTCATCAAGAACCGCCGCAACACGAACGACAACAGAAGCGAGCCAGCCATGTCGGTACGGTCTAAGGTCATCGAAGCGATCCAGCAGATCGCCAAGGAGCAGCACGTCGCGCTTCCCGCACTCTCTGACGATCTGTCCCTGCACGAGACGGGCTTCGACTCGCTCGCCTTCGCCATCCTGGTGGCGCGCCTCGAGGACGAGACCGGCGTCGACCCCTTCACCATCTCCGAGGACGCAGCGTTCCCCGCCACCGTGGGCGATTTCGTGCGGGCCTACGAAAATGTCCCCGCGTGAGATCTTTGCGCTTCGCGACCATCTCGGCGCGGAGCTGACGGGCCGCGCGCTGTCGGATGCGCACGATATCGTGTCGCTGACGGATATCCTGTCGCAGACGGTGCTGGGTGGCCGCCTGGGCGAGCTGTCCGGTCGCGCGGTGCTGCTGAAAGTGTCCGACCAGCTCCGATCGGGTCTTGCCATGATCGAGCTCGACGGTATTGCCCGCCGCATGCTGCTGTGCCCGCCCGATCTCAATCCCGCGCATCTCGATGCGCTGATGGCGGATGCCGGGATCGATGCCGTCGTCACCGACGAGCCCGATCGTTGGGCCGAGACCGGCGTGCCGCTGGTCGTCACCGCAAAACTGCCGCCTCAGGCCACCGTACCGGCCAGGACTGAACGCGCCACGGAATGGCTGATGCTCACTTCGGGCACGTCGGGCGTGCCGAAGATCGTTGGCCATACGCTGGAAGCGCTCACCGGCGCCATCGTCGCCGAAGGCCCGGCGCGTGGACCGGCGCCGGTATGGGCAACCTTCTACGACATCCGCCGCTATGGCGGCCTGCAGATATTCCTCCGCGCCGTCCTCTCCGGCGGTTCGATGGTGCTGTCCGATCCGCATGAGGCGCTCGCCGATCACGTCACGCGGCTGAACGCGCGCGGCGTCTCCCACATCTCCGGCACGCCCTCGCATTGGCGCAAGCTGTTGATGAGCGGCTCGGCCGCGCAGTTTGCGCCGCGCTATGTCCGCCTCTCCGGCGAGATCGCCGATCAGGCGGTGCTGGACGGCCTGAAGGCGTCGTTCCCGAATTCCTCCGTCGGCCATGCCTATGCATCCACGGAGGCCGGCGTCGGCTTTGCCGTCAATGACGGGCTGGAAGGCTTTCCGGCGGACTATCTCGGCAACCGCAATGGCGTCGAAATGAAGGTCGTCGACGGCTCGCTACGTATCCGCTCGACGCGCACGGCGCACGCCTATATCGGCCGCGACGCGGCTGCGCTCACCGATGCAGACGGGTATGTCGACAGCGGCGATATCGTCGAATTGCGTGGCGACCGCTACTATTTCGTCGGCCGACGCGGCGGCATCATCAATATCGGCGGGCTGAAGGTCCATCCTGAAGAGATCGAGGCGGTGATCAACCGTCATCCCGACGTGCGGATGTCGCGGGCGAAGTCACGCAAGAGCCCGATCACCGGCGGCATCGTCGTCGCCGACGTGATCCTCGCCGACGGCACCGATCCGGCGCGCGCGAAAGAGATCCGCGCCCAGATCCTGGATCAGTGCCGCGCGCAGCTCGCGTCCCATAAGGTGCCGGCGGTGATCCGCTTCGTCGAGGCGCTGGACGTCACCCCGGCCGGCAAACTGGCGCGCACCGATGCATAATGTTCTCGTCACGGGTGGCAGCCGCGGTATCGGCCTTGCGATCGGCAAGCGGCTTGTCGATGCCGGCTACAACGTGATCGCGGCCGCGCGGCGCGAGAGCGACGAGCTCCAGGCGGCGATCGCCGGGTCGGAAGGGCGCCTGCATTTCCGCGCCTGTGACCTCGCCGTGATCGACGCGATCCCGGCCTATGCCAAACTCGTGCGCGATGAATTCGGCCCGATCTACGGCCTCGTCAACAATGCCGGCCTCGGCACCGAAGGCCTGCTGGCGACCATGCACAATTCCGAGATCGAGGCGCTGGTGCAGCTCAACGTGCTGTCGCCGATCATTCTCACCAAATATGTCGCGCGCCAGATGATGGCCGACGGTGCCGGCCGTATCATCAACATCTCCTCGATCATCGCGACCACCGGCTATAACGGCCTCTCGGTTTACGGTGCGACCAAGGCCGCCGCCACCGGCTTCACCCGTTCGCTCGCGCGCGAGGTCGGCAAGCTCGGCATCACCGTGAATGCGATCGCGCCCGGTTTCATCGACACCGAGCTGACGCACAATCTCTCCGACGACAGCCGCAAGCGCATCGCCGGCCGCAGCGCGCTACGCCGCCTGCCGGAGACCGACGATGTCGCGCGCATGGTGGAATATCTGTTGGGCGAGGGCGGTCGCAATGTGACGGGTACCGTGTTCACGGTCGACGCGGGCAACACGGCGTAGGCGGAACTCCATCGGCACAATTGCATTGATCCGGCGCAATGACATCGTCCGGATTTGGTTGTAAGATGCCGCGCAATCGATTGGCTTACGTCAATCGATCTGCCCTAATCGATAGGGAGCAGTCCATGACCGCTGCGAGCCCGGACAAGGCGTCGGCAAAGCCATCTTGCGCACAGCAAAGCGACGTTCACTGTCAGCCCGTTCGCTGCGAGCCGATGTCTCACCAAAATTCCGGTGATCACGGTCACGAAATGTATCCGCAGAAATTCGTGCGTCTGGTCGGTTGCCACGACGTACCTTCATCCGCGCTGTGCAAGCGTCAGGATGAGAAGCTGCACTAGACATTCAGGTCCGGTGCTTCGGCAGGTCAATCCGTTCGTGTGAGAACTCCGGCGGGCCGTCGGTCAGACGGCGGATCCGGCGCTCGCGTTCGTCTTCAGACAGGGCAGGATCGAGCAGTCCCTCGAGTTCATGCACCGCAAGCTCTTCGATCCTGGTGGCATCCGAGGCGAGCGGGTGCCCTGGCGGGAGTGCCGGGGGCGCGACCTTCAGGCCCAGCTCGACCAGCGTCCGGATGGCATCCGAGCGCGACAGGTGATGCGTTTCGGCCCAATTATCGACGGCCGCGGTCAGGCTTTCCGGCATCTTCACCGCGCTGATCGGATCACGCCCGGTGCGCCGGCGTACCGGAGCGATGGAGTCCTTCCTGTCGAAGTCGGACACGTCGATGTTCCCGCGCAACCATGTTAGATCATCAAGACTAGACGCCATTTGCGCGCAGCTGTTTGATGCCGATCAATGACCTTCTGTGGCATTGCAGCGCGCCCTCGTCTTGTTGTCCGGTTCCATTTCGGCCAATGGTTGCAAGGGCGCGCTCCCGGCGAACCCGAATCGATTCTTCTGCGTATGTCTCTTTGGACGTGCGTCCCAACCATCCGGCATCATCCGATGACATCAGCGTTCTATAGCGGCATTCCGGTGTTTCGCGGCTTCACCAGCCTGATGGACCCCGCTTTGTACTCGCCGCTGCCCGATGACTGGAGCGTCGGCGTTGCCGACATCGTGGATTCGACCCAGGCCATCGCGGCGCAGCGCTACAAGGCGGTGAACATGGCCGGTGCCGCCGTGATCGCGGCGGTGACGAACGCATTGGAGGGACGCGAATTTCCCTTCGTGTTCGGCGGCGACGGCGCGAGTTTTGCGGTCGCGCCTAATGATCTCGAGCCCGCCCGCGAGGCTTTGGCTGCGACCGCGACCTGGGTCCGGGAAGATCTCGACTTGCGGATGCGCATCGCGCTGGTGGCGGTGAGCGCCATTCGGGCGCAGGGCCTCGACGTGCGCGTCGCGCGCTTCGGTCCGTCGGCCAATTTGTCCTATGCGATGTTTTCTGGCGGCGGGCTCGCCTGGGCCGACGCCGCGATGAAGCGCGGCGAGTTTGCGATCACCGAAGCGCCCGCGGGCACGCAGCCCGATCTCTCTGGCCTGTCCTGCCGCTTCGAGGTGATTCCGGCTGCGCGCGGCCTGATCCTGTCCGTGCTGGTGATGCCGGCCCAGGGCGCCGATCCTTCGGCATTCCGCAACGTGATCGAGGACATCATCCATCTCGTCGAGCGCAGCCCGGATGCCGGTCGGCCCGTGCCGCCACAAGGGCCGCCGCTGACATGGCCGCCGCAGGGGCTGGAATATGAGGCGCGCACCAAGCGCGGAGGTCCGTTGCTCGCACGCCGCGCCAGCGTGCTGGCCTACACGCTTTTTGTCTATTTGATCATGCGCTTCGACCTCAAGGTCGGCGGCTTCGTGCCGAAGCTCTATAGGCGGCAGGTCGTGGAGAACTCCGATTTCCGCAAATATGACGACGGCCTGCGCATGATCCTCGACTGTACGCCGGAGCTCGAGCGTGCCCTCAGCGATCGTCTCGCGACTGCCGCGCGCGACGGCATCGTGCGTTACGGGCTCCACCAGCAGGACGCCGCGATGATGACCTGCTTCACCCCGTCGGCGCTCCGCAGCGACCACGTCCATTTCATCGACGGTGCGCGGGGCGGCTACGCCTCGGCGGCGACGGCGCTGAAGGTGATGATGGCGTGAAGTGCTAGCGCCCCGCCCGGGTCCACGTTTCGCCGCCGCAGAGCGCGCCAACGCAACCCTCAACCCGCAGCGAATCCGCTGATGTCACCGCAACGCTGCTCGCATAGGTGCTGCCGTCGTCGGCATTGTAGATCTGGCCCGACCATTTGTTCGGCCCTGAAGGCTGCATGCCGCTGAACAATGGCAAGCCGATCATCGGGCGCTTGGCGAGGGCGGGATTGGGATTCTTGCTGTCGGTGGCGGGCTGGCCGGTCGCGGTGTCGTGGGGTTCACGCAGCCAGACGACATTGCCGCAGATGCCGCTGCCGCATTTGCTGATCTTGACGCGGGCGTCGCCCGCCTGGGTCAGCCAGGTCCCGTCGGCGCTCTGGGCATCGGCGGCAGTCGCGCCAAGGAGCGCAGCCAGAAGGACGATGAGAGCGGCGAATCTGGAAGTCATGGAGAGAGCCCCGAAGTGGAGCGCCTCCATAGCAGCCTAGCAGGATAGTGCAACGCTGGATGGAATCACATTCCCGCGTTTATTCGCCTGCGTGCATTGACCTGTGCTCATTTGCCCCAGCGCACCAAGGCGACCGAGGCCGCGGTCGATAGCCCGAACACCGCCATGGCGCCGCCAACCAGCGCGAACAGAGTCCAGGCCGGAGCCTGCGCCATCATGAGGGTGCCGCCGCCGATCGCGACGATCAGAAGCCGCGCGGTGGAGGCGAGCACGGGACCGCCAACGCGCGCCGCGCCTTGCGAGGAGAAATAAAGCGACACGCCCATGCCGAAGAACACGAAGGTCGGGCCGGCCCAGTGGAAATAGCTGTGCGCGGCGGCGGCGACGCCGGGATCCCTGGTGAAGAGCGAAACCCACAGTGACGGATCGAGCGCAATGACGAGGCCGATCAGGCCGACCGTGATTCCCGAAGCCGCGGCCGCGGTCCAGGCCACGCGCCGCGCACGCTTCACCTGTCCGGCGCCCATCGCCATGCCGACCATCGGCACCGAGGCGATGCCGAAGGCGAAGGTGATCGGGATCAGCAAAAATTCCAGTCGCGAGCCGATGCCATAACCGGCCAGCATCTCGGTGCCGAAGGTCGCCAGGATCTTGGTGAAGATCAAAATGGTGAGCACGGTCTGGAGCGGCGACAGGCAGGCGACCGCGCCGACCTTGAGGATGTCGAAGAACATCGCGCGATCGAAATGGAAGGCGCGAAAATCCAGCGGCAGCCGGCTGCGGCCGGACCAGAGATACCAGAGGAAGAAGATCGCGGCACAGGTGAACGCGATCAACTGACCGGCGGCGACACCGGGCATGCCGAATTGCGGCACACCGAACAGACCAAGCCCCAGCGTGCCGCCGAGCGCGATCTGGAGCACGCTCGTCCCGATCAGCGCCATCGAGGGCAGACGCATGTCGCCGGTGCCGCGGATCACCGATGCCAGCGTGTTGACGAGCCAGATCGCGACCGCACCGGAGAACAGCATTTGCGAATAGCCGCTGGCTTCCTCGAGCACGCGCTCGCGCCCGCCCAGCAGCGTGAAGAACGAGCGCCCGAAGACGAGCATCGTCACCGTGAAGAAAAGTCCGCCGCAGAGGCCGATGATGGCGGCATGCAGCGCCAGCGTCGCCGCACGGCTCCGATCGCCTGCGCCGAGCGCGCGGCTGATCGCAGACGAGACGCCGCCGCCCATCGCGCCCGCGCTCATCATCTGCGTCAGCATGGCGAACGGAAACACCAGCGCGATCGCTGCGAGCGGGATGGTGCCGAGCCGGCCGATATAGGAGGTCTCGGCGATTGCGACCAGCGTGCTGCCGACCATCGCGATCATGTTGGGGATCGCGAGCCGCAGCAGCGTCGGCAGGATCGGTGCCGTCAGCAGGCTGGCGATGGGGGAGGCGACCGGGGCAGGCGGCGGCACGGCGTCCAGGGAGGCGTCGATCGTCATGTGTCACCGCGCGGAATATTGGATGATGCTCAACATACTATATGGCGTGCGGCCCCGGCACCAGCCGCGCCTCACGCAGGGCTCACCAGGGCAGGCCGCAGAGGTCGATGGTGCCCAGCGTCGGCGCGCTGACGATGTTGCAGACATAGGGCGCCATGTGGGTGAAGCGGATCCGTCCCTCCGGCTGCTCGCAATAGACCTCGCCCTTGAAGGGGAGCCAGCTGCGGGCCTCGTAGAACGCGACATTGTGCGGCTCGCAGAACAGCAACGCGAAGCGGACCGCCTCGTTGGCACGCATGGTATGCAGCGCGGCGTCGATCGCCACGGTCGCATAGCCGCGGCCGCGCCGGTCCTCCCGCGTGCAGACGCCGCCAATGCCGCCGATGTGAACCTTCTGCCCGTTCCAGGTGACGGTGCGGAAGTAGATGCCGACATGGCAGACGAGACCATCCTCGGGCGTCTCGATCAGCACGCGCAAATCGGCATTGGCCCATTTGACGTGAGCCCAGGGCTGCTTCGCGACGATATCAGGTCCGAAGACCGCCTGATGCAGCGGCTCCGCTATCCGCCACGAGGCGTCGCCGTTCAAAATGTCGATCTCGATGCTCATCGCTCTCTCTTTCGCATCTCCGCGCCGCCTGTGCGTTTCGTTCTGCCATAAGCACCTCAAAGGCAATGATATTTTACGGCCCGGTTGAAACGCCCTACATCCTTGCGACGATTTTATGCAATCCGGCCAAGCCGTCGCACCATGCCTTTTGGAAAATTCGCGGTATTTAACGGCCACGGAACCTTCTATAAGGGGTGACCGTTAAGTCTCGTTCCCCCATCAGTCGCGGACAACACCCATGACCTTTACGCTGCCCCCACTCCCCTACGCCTATGACGCCCTTGGACAATTCATGTCGAAGGAAACGCTCGAATTCCACCACGACAAGCATCATCAGGCCTATGTCACCAACGGCAACAACGCGCTTAAGGGCACCGAATGGGAAGGCAAGTCCCTTGAGGAGATCGTCAAGGGCTCGTTCGGCAAGAACCCCGCGGTGTTCAACAATGCCGGCCAGCACTACAACCACATCCATTTCTGGAGCTGGATGAAGCCAAATGGCGGCGGCACCAAGCTGCCGGGCAAGATTGAAAAGAAGATCAACGAGGACCTCGGCGGCTTCGAGAAGTTCAAGACGGACTTCCAGGCGGCCGGCGTCGGCCAGTTCGGCTCCGGTTGGTGCTGGCTCCAGGTCAAGAACGGCAAGCTCGAGATTGCCAAGACCCCGAACGGCGAGAATCCGCTGGTGCACGGCGCCACCCCGATCCTCGGCTGCGACGTCTGGGAGCACTCCTACTACATCGACTATCGCAACCGCCGTCCCGACTATCTGAAGGCGTTCGTCGAGAACCTTGTGAACTGGGAATACGTCGAGTCCCTGTTCGACAAGGCCTGAGTTAAGCCTCATCGGAATAGCGAAAGGCGGTCGCTCGTGCGGCCGCCTTTTTGCTGTGCGGAATTCGCACTTCACCTCGCATGGCCCTGCGCGAGGTGCGCATCGCTCCCGTCATCGTACTGTTTGCATCGCATCCGCGGCGCCCTTAATCAAGACGGGCATCACCCTCGAGCCGAACGCGCCCGTTGTCAGAACCCTCCCCGAAAGACCCGGCGCCCGCCGAGGACGCGGACTCCGAGCCGCGGCCGGGCCGCGTGCGCAAGCCGATCGGTTGGTCGACCATCATCATCGCAGCGCTGGTGGCGGTGAGCGCGGGTCTGGTCTGGCGGCGTGACGGCACCGACGGTGTTCTCGACATATTGACCCACGATCTCTCGCTGTTCGGCGGCATCCTGCCGCGCGTGCTGGCCGGCTGCCTGCTCGGCGCGTTCATCTCCGAGATCCTGCCGCACGAAAAAGTCTCGCGTGCGCTCGGGCCGAAATCGGGCCTGAAAGGCCTTCTGATCGGCACCGCCTTCGGCGCGATCCTGCCCGGCGGTCCCTTCACCGCCTATCCCGTGGCGAGTGCGCTGCTCGCGGTCGGCGCCGATTTCGGTGCCACCATCGCCATGGTCGTGAGCTGGACCCTGATCGGCTATGGCCGGGCGGTGGCCTGGGAAATCCCGATCATGGGCACCGACTTCACGCTGTGGCGCATCGTCATCTCGCTGCCGTTGCCGGTGCTCGCAGGCGCGCTTGGCCGCTTCGTCTACGTCCGGCTTTATCCGAAGCCGGCCATCAAGGACGACGAGAATTGAGCGCCGCGCTTCTGATCGACATCCTGTTGTGGGGCTCGGTGTTCGGCGTCGGCCTAATCGCCTTTCGCCGCGGCCCACCGGTGTTCAAGGCCTCGCTGCGCGAAGGCTCGATGGACTTCATCAACATCGTGCCGCGGATCGCGCTGGGGGTGATCGGCTCCGGCTACATCGCCGCCATCATCCCGCAGGAGGTGATCAGCGGCTGGCTCGGCCCGGACAGCGGCTGGCTCGGGGTCGCGACTGCCGTGGTCGCCGGGGCCGCGACGCCCGGCGGCCCGGTGATCGGCTTCTCCATCGGTACGGTGGCGCTGAAATCGGGCGGTGGGGTGCCGCAGGTGGTGGCCTATGTCGTCGCCTGGGCGCTGTTTGCCTTCCAGCGGGTGATTTTGTGGGAAATTCCGTTCATGCCGGCCCGTTTCGTCTGGTTCCGCTGCGCGGTCTCGCTGCCGTTCCCGTTCGTCGCCGCCGCCATCGCCATGGTGATCGGCAAGCCCTGAGCCCGGCGTGGACAGGGGTAATGTTATAATATAACGTCTTGGCATGGTTCCCGCCGCGTCCCAAGCCCATCATCACGACCATGCTCATGGCCATTCCCATGACCACGGGCATTCGCATGGACACGATCACACCCACCACGCACACGTCCACGGTGCGGCCTCTCCGCATCCGGCTCAGGCGGCGCACTGGTCGATCCTGCGCATGACGATGGCCGCCCGCCTCGCGGCCGCGCTCGCGGTCTGCGCTGTGCTCTGGGGCGTGGTCTTCCTGGCGATGAGGTGACCATGGCGGCGCTGTATTTCCACAACGTCACGCTCGGCTATGACCGTCATCCGGCCGTGCACCATCTCAATGGTGAGGTCGCGCCGGGTGCGTTGCTGGCCGTGATCGGCCCGAACGGCGCCGGCAAGTCGACGCTGCTGCGCGGCATCGTCGGCATCCTCAAGCCGCTCGACGGCAGCATCCATCTCGGCGGGCTCGACAGCCGCGATATCGCCTATCTGCCGCAGAGCGCGGAGATCGACCGCAGCTTCCCAATCTCGGTGCTGGACTTCGTTGCCACCGGGCTGTGGCGCGGGACCGGCCTGTTCGGCGGCATCAGCAAGGCGGCGCGCGAGAAGATCCTCCGCGCGATCGCTTCCGTCGGCCTCAACGGCTTTGAGAACCGCCCCATCGGCACACTCTCGGGCGGCCAGATGCAGCGCGTGCTGTTCGCGCGCGTGTTGCTCCAGGACGCGCGGCTGATCGTGCTGGACGAGCCCTTCAACGCCATCGACAGCAAGACCACGGCCGATCTGCTGGCGCTGGTGAAGCACTGGCACGGCGAGGGCCGCACCGTGCTCGCCGCGCTGCACGACATGGAGATGGTGCGCACCCATTTCAGCGAGACGCTGGTGCTGGCGCGGGGCCCCGTGGCGTGGGGGCCGACGGCGGAGGTGCTGACGCCGGAAAACCTGATGGTCGCGATGCGGATGTGCGAAGCCTTCGACGACAGCGCCGCCGCCTGCTCGGCCGATGATGCCCGCTCACGGGCGGCTTGACGTCCGATGCTCTATGACGCGCTGATCGGCCCGTTCACCGAATTCGAGTTCATGCGACGTGCGCTCGCGGCCGTCATCGCGCTGTCGCTCGCGGGGGCGCCGATCGGCGTGTTCCTGATGTTGCGGCGGATGAGCCTGGTCGGCGACGCCATGGCGCATGCAATACTTCCGGGCGCCGCTGTCGGTTTCCTGCTCTCAGGTCTCAATCTGTTCGCGATGACGGCCGGTGGACTGATCGCGGGTTTTGCCGTCGCGATCCTCGCAGGCCTCGTCGCGCGCTCGACCGGGTTGAAGGAGGATGCCTCGCTCGCGACCTTCTATCTGGCATCGCTGGCGCTGGGCGTCACCATCGTCTCGATCAAGGGCACCAATATCGACCTGCTGCACGTGCTGTTCGGCAATATTCTCGCGATGGACGACCAGACGTTGCTGGTCGTCGCATTCAACGCCACGATCACGCTGCTGGTGCTCGCCGTGATCTATCGCCCGTTGGTGATCGAGAGCGTCGACCCCTTGTTCTTGCGCACTGTGAGCCGGGCTGGCGGCCCTGCGCATCTCGCTTTCCTTGCGTTGGTCGTGATCAACCTCGTCAACGGCTTTCAGGCGCTCGGCACGCTGCTCGCGGTCGGTCTGATGATCCTCCCGGCCGGCATCGCGCGGTTCTGGTCGCGCGATCTCACCGCCATGATCTGCATCGCGGTCGTCGCGGCCGCCGTCTCCGGCTATGCGGGTCTCGTGCTGTCGTTCCAGACCCGTGTGCCGTCGGGCCCTGCGATCATTCTGGTGGCGAGCGCGCTTTACACCGTCTCCGTCCTGTTCGGCCGGGTCGGCGGCGTCGTCAGGCAGCTGTTTCCCGGCCGGCATCTGGAAGCGTGACGGCGATGCGGCGCATCCTACTTTGTGTGCTCTTGCTGATCGCCTCCCCGCTGCACGCCGCGGAGCAGCTGAAGGTCGTCGCGAGCTTCTCGATTCTCGCCGATTTCGTCCGCAATGTCGGCGGCGACCGGGTCAATCTGACAACGCTGGTCGGGGCCGACAGCGACGTCCACGTTTACACGCCCGCGCCAAGCGATGCGAAGCGGATCGCGGACGCAAAGCTCGTCATCGTCAACGGGCTTGGTCTCGAGGGTTGGCTGCCGCGCCTCGTGCAGTCCTCGGGCAGCAAGGCGCAGGTGGTCACTGTGAGCACCGGCATCGCGCCGCTCAAGCTCGGCTCTGCCGCAGACCCGCATGGCTGGCAGTCCGTCCCCAACGCCAAAATCTACGTCACCGACATCGCCAATGCGCTGGCTGCGGCCGACCCCGACGATGCGGAGTTCTTCCGCGCCCAGGCCCAGGCCTATCTGGAAAAGCTCGAAACGCTCGACCGCGAGGTCCGCGACGCCATGGCCAAAATCCCGCAGGAGCGGCGCAAGGTGATCTCGACCCATGACGCCTTCGGCTATTTCGCCGCCGAATACGGCGTCCAGTTCATCGCGCCCTTGGGCGTCTCCACCGAAACCGAGCCCAGCGCGCGGGACATCGCCACCATCATCGGCCAGATCAAGGCCCAGAAAATCCCGGCCGTGTTCCTGGAAAATATCAGCGACGACCGGCTAATCCGGCGGATCGCGGCGGAGACCGGCTCAAAAGTCGGCGGGACCCTGATTTCAGACGGTTTGACCGGCGAAAAGGGGCCTGCACCCACTTACATTGATATGGTCAGGCACAATATAAAGGCCCTGACCAGCGCGCTTGACCACTAGGGCAGGGGCCACCCCGCCTCGCGTCGCGCGAAAAGCCCGAAGTCCGGAGTTGTTATGTCTGAAGCGACCGCCCCAAAAATTCCCGTAACCGTCCTGACCGGCTATCTCGGTGCCGGCAAGACCACGCTGTTGAACCGCATCCTGTCGGAAAACCACGGCAAGAAATACGCCGTCATCGTCAACGAATTCGGCGAGATCGGCATCGACAACGACCTCATCATCGGCGCCGATGAGGAAGTGTTCGAGATGAACAACGGCTGCATCTGCTGCACCGTGCGCGGCGATCTCGTGCGCATCATGGAAGGCCTGATGAAGCGCAAGGGCAAGTTCGACGCCATCATCGTCGAGACCACCGGTCTTGCCGATCCGGCACCGGTGGCCCAGACCTTCTTCGTCGACGAGGACGTGCAGAAGAACGCGCGCCTCGATGCGGTGGTCACGGTTGCGGATGCCAAATGGCTGTCCGACCGTCTCAAGGATGCGCCCGAGGCCAAGAACCAGATCGCCTTTGCCGACGTCATCGTGCTGAACAAGACCGATCTCGTCACCAAGGGCGAGCTTGCCGAGGTCGAGGCCCGCATCCGCGCCATCAACCCCTATGCCAAGCTGCACCGCACCGAGCGCTGCTCGGTGGCTTTGGCGGACGTGCTCGACCGCGGCGCCTTCGATCTCGACCGCATCCTCGACATCGAGCCGGACTTCCTGAATGCCGATGATCATGATCATGATCACGACCATGATCATCATCACCACGGCCACGACCATCATCACGATCATGATCACGGCCACGGCCTGAAGCACTATCATGACGAGGACATGCAGTCGCTGTCGCTCAAGACCGACAAGCCGCTCGATCCGAACGTGTTCATGCCCTGGCTCCAGAATTTGGTGCAGGTGGAGGGCGGCAAGATCCTCCGCTCCAAGGGCATCCTCGCCTTCCAGGAAGACGACGACCGCTACGTCTTTCAGGGCGTCCACATGATGCTGGAGGGCAACCATCAGCGGAAGTGGAAGGACGGTGAGCCGCGCGAGAGCCGCCTCGTCTTCATCGGCCGCGAATTGCCGCAAGATCTCATTCGCCAGGGTTTTGAGAGCTGCATCGTCTCGTGATGAAAGAGTTTACGCCGCCCGCCGATTCCGCCTCGATCGTCTCCGTCACCGAGCGCGTCAAGCCGCTCGCGCTCGGGATGGTCGTGACCTCCGTGCATTTCCTTGGGCCCCGCGCCGCCTTCGTCGGCGGCGAGGAGAACGTTGCGTTCGTGGATGGCCAGGGTGAGATCAGCAAAGTCGCCGTGCACAGCGGCGGCATTCTCTCGGCCGCTTCCGATGGCAAGCGCCTCGTGATGGGCGGCGACGATGGAAAAGTCGTGTCACTCGACGCCAAGGGCGAAGTGACGCTGCTTGCGACCGACCCGAAGCGACGCTGGATCGATGCGGTGGCGCTGCATCCGGACGGTGCCTATGCATGGTCGGCCGGCAAGACCGCTTTCTTCAAGAGCGGCAAGAGCGAGGAGAAATCGCTCGAGGTGCCCTCAACCGTTGGCGGCCTTGCCTTTGCGCCGAAGGGCCAGCGTCTCGCGATCGCCCATTACAACGGCGCGACGCTGTGGTTTCCCAACATGGCGGGATCGGCCGAATTCCTGCCCTGGGCCGGCTCGCATCTCGGCGTCACCTTCAGCCCGGACAACAAATTCCTGGTCACCACGATGCACGAATCGGCGCTGCACGGCTGGCGGCTTGCCGACAACAGGCACATGCGCATGACCGGCTATCCCGGCCGCGTCCGCTCGATGTCGTGGAGCGCGGGAGGCAAGGGGCTCGCGACTTCGGGCGCCGACACCGTCATCATATGGCCGTTCGCCAGCAAGGACGGCCCGATGGGCAAGGAGCCTGCGATGCTCGCGCCGCTCCAGGCGCGCGTGTCGGTCGTCGCCTGCCATCCCAAGAACGACATCTTCGCCGCCGGCTATAGTGACGGCACCGTGCTGATGGTGCGTCTGGAGGACGGCGCCGAGATCCTGGTTCGCCGCAATGGCACGCCGCCGGTGGCTGCGCTCGCCTGGAACGCCAAGGGGACTCTGCTGGCGTTCGCCGACGAAAATGGGGACGGCGGCCTGCTCGAGCTTTAGTCCGTCATCGACCGTGGATGCGGCCATGTGGCGCGCAGGCGCCGAGTTCCCGGCCACCCAGGGGCGGGGAACCGCAGAGCGGCCATTTCGTTGATCCCGCGGACAAAGGCGGTGATCGACATGCCCGGCCAATATGAGAAGCGCAGACTGAAGCTCGACCTGATGGTTGCCTGCTCGCTGTTCGCGGCAGGCGTCGTGGTGTCAGGCATGTCGCTGGCGCAAATCCGCGCTGAGACCCGGATGCAGACGGCCCAGGCGACGCAGCCCCTTCAGGGCACGCCGTCCGACGATCAGAACAAGCCCGCGGAAGCCAAGCCCGGCGGTGATCGGCCGACCACGCCCGCCCCAGAGCCCGCGCGGCCCGACCCGCAGACGCAGGGCGCTGCGGGGGCGGCCAAACCAGCATTGCCGCCGGCGCCAGCCGAGAAGATCGCGCCGCCGATCGAGAGGAAGTAGCTAGCCGCCAGGTGTGGCGTCATGGCCGGGCTTGTCCCGGCCATCCACGTTTCTTGGCGTCGCAGAAAGCAAGTGCGTGGATGCCCGGGACATGCCCGGGCATGCCGGCGCCTCACCGCACCAGAACGTTCCGGAACTGCCAGGGATCGCTGGTGTCGATATCTTCCGGAAACAGTCCCGGGCGATCCGTCAGCGGCGTCCAGTCGGTGTAGAAACCCTTCACCGGGCCGAGATACGGCAGCTGGATTTCCAGCAGGCGATCGAAATCCATCTCGTCGGCTTCGACGATGCCTTCCTTCGGGTTTTCTAGCGCCCACACCATGCCGCCGAGCACGGCGGAGGTCACCTGCAGGCCGGTGGCGTTCTGGTAGGGCGCGAGCTTGCGGGTCTCTTCGATGGAGAGCTGCGAGCCGTACCAGTAGGCGTTGTTGTCGTGGCCGAACAGCAGCACGCCGAGTTCGTCGATGCCGTCGACGATCTCGTTCTCGTCGAGGATATGGTGCTTTTCCTGCATCTTAGCGGCGCGGCCGAACATTTCATGCAGCGACAGCACGGCATCGTCAGCCGGATGATAGGCATAGTGGCAGGTCGGCCGATAGACCGCCGTGCCCGCTGCGTCGCGCACGGTGAAATAGTCCGCGATCGAGATCGACTCGTTGTGGGTGACAAGAAAGCCATACTGCGCGCCGCGGGTCGGGCACCAGGTGCGCACGCGGGTATTGGCGCCGGGCTGCATCAGATAGATGGCGGCGCCGCACCCGGATTCGTGGGTGCGCGCATTCTCGGGCATCCATTTTTCGTGGGTGCCCCAGCCGAGCTCGGAGGGCTGCACGCCTTCCGACAGGAAACCTTCCACCGACCAGGTGTTGACGAAGACATCGGGCTCTTTCGGCTTCTTGGAGCGCTGGGTGTCGCGTTCCGCGATATGGATGCCCTTGATGCCGGCTTGTCGCATCAAGTCCGCCCATTCGGCTTTGGTCTTCGGCTTGGGGGCATTGAGCTTCAGATCGGCGGCGACGTTGAGCAGCGCCTGCTTCACGAAAAACGAGACCATGCCGGGATTGGCGCCACAGCAGGAGACGGCCGTCGTCGAGCCTGCAGGGCGCGCCTTCTTGGCGGCCAGCGTCGCTTCGCGAAGGGCGTAGTTGGAGCGCGCTTCCGGGCCCTTCGACGAGTCGAAATAGAAGCCGAGCCAGGGCTCGTTGACGGTGTCGATATAGAGAGCGCCGAGCTCGTTGCAGAGCTCCATGATGTCGGTGGAGCCGGTGTCGACCGAGAGATTGACGCAAAAACCCTGGCCGCCGCCTTCAATGAGCAGCGGGGTCAGCAACTCCCGATAATTGTCCCTGGTCACGGCCTTCTGGATGAAGCGCACATTGTGCTTTTCGCAATGTGCCTTGCGCCCCTCGTCCTTCGGATCGATCACGGTAACGCGCGACTTGTCGTAGTCGAGATGCCGCTCGATCAGCGGCAACGTGCCTTTGCCGATGGAGCCGAAGCCGACCATGACGATGGGACCAGTGATCTTCGCGTAGATCTGCGAGGCGGGGCTCATAGGATGGTTTCTCCGGAACGTGCTGACGAACAAATGGTGAGGATGGCTCAGGCGCTGCGGCGCTTGGCAGTGACTTCGATCTCGACCTTCATCTCGGGCTTGGCGAGGCCGCTGACGACCAGCAAGGTCGCGGCCGGCCTGATGTCACCGAGAACCTCGCCGCAGACGGCGAAATGGGCATCGATATAGCTGGCGTCGGTGACGTAATAGGTTGCACGGACGATATCGGCCATCTCGAATCCGCCCTCCTGCAGGGCGGATTGGATGGTCTTGAAGCAGTTGCGAGACTGGCTCGTGACATCGGCCGGCATCGTCATCGTGGTGTAGTCATAGCCCGTGGTTCCCGCGACGAAGGCGAACTCGCCGTCGATCACGGCGCGGCTGTAGCCGACGGTCTTCTCAAGCGGAGAGCCGGTGGAGATCAGGCGACGGGACATGGTCGTGGGCCTCGACTGAAGGGGAATTTCGTGGGGTTTACGGGCAATTTGCCGGCCTGCGCAACCCCAAAGGAATGGAGCTTAACGCAGGCCCAGCCGGACGTTGCCGCTTAGCGCGGCTCGGTCGCCGCCATCATGGCAATCCCTTACGCCGCGCGCGCCTCGAGGCCGCGAACTACCCTCCGTTTGGGTAGGGCCGCGCCAGTCGGGACGATCATCCCCTCGACGCCATCCAGCGCACCGGCATGGAATTCGACCGCCAGCAGGCGGTCGCGTTCGAACGGACCAGGCAGCGACAGCTCGCCGGTGTTGGCCGCGGAGAAGCCGAAGCGGGCGTAATAAGGGGCATCGCCGAGCAGGATCACGGCGGCATGGCCGCGCGCCCGGGCGGCAGCCAGCGCTTGTTGCATCAGCGCGGCGCCGATCCCGAGCTCGCGGCAGGCAGGGTCCACCGCCAGCGGTCCGAGGACCAGAGCGGGCCTGCCTCCGGCGCTGACGTGCCACAGCCGCACGGTTCCCACGAGCTTCCCCTCGCGCATCGCGGCCAGCGCGAGGCCGGCTGCGGGTGCGCGTCCGTCACGCAGGCGCTGGCAGGTGCGGCCATGGCGGTTCTCGCCAAAGGACGCATCGAGCAGCGCTTCACGCATCGCAACGTCGGCCGCACGCTCCGCACGGATCGCGAACGGAGCGGCTTTCGAAGTGGGGTCAATCTGTGTCTTCCGAAGAGTGGTCATGGCGCGTCAGTCCCCGCCTGAAACGGACGTGCGAGAAGCACGCCGGTCCAAGGCGTCGTCAGATCGAAATGTCAGGGAGGGAGCCGGCAAGCCGGCTCCCGGGTTCGTCAGGCCTCGGTAAGAGAGGCGATCAGATATGGTACGTCTTCAGCGGCGGGATGCCGTTGAAAGCCACCGCCGAGTAGGTCGACGTATAGGCCCCGGTGCCTTCGATCAGCAGCTTGTCGCCGATCTCGAGCGTCACCGGAAGCGGATACGGGTTCTTCTCGTACAGCACGTCGGCGCTGTCGCAGGTCGGACCCGCGAGCACGCACGGCGTCATGTCCGCACCGTCATGCGGGGTGCGTATAGCGTAGCGGATCGACTCGTCCATGGTCTCGGCGAGACCGCCGAACTTGCCGATGTCCAGATAGACCCAGCGCACCTCGTCCTCGTCGCTCTTCTTCGAGATGAGCACGACCTCGGACTCGATGATGCCGGCGTTGCCCACCATGCCGCGGCCCGGCTCGATGATGGTCTCCGGAATCTGGTTGCCGAAGTGCTTGCGCAGCGCGCGGAAGATCGAGCGCCCGTAGGTCACCACCGGCGGCACGTCCTTCAGGTACTTGGTCGGGAAACCGCCGCCCATGTTGACCATGGTCAGGTTGATGCCGCGCTCGGCGCAGTCGCGGAACACCTGCGAGGCCATCGCCAGCGCACGGTCCCACGCCTTCACCTTGCGCTGCTGCGACCCGACATGGAAGGAGATGCCGCACGGCTCCAGGCCCAGACGCTTGGCGACGTCGAGCACGTCGACGGCCATCTCCGGGTCGCAGCCGAACTTGCGCGACAGCGGCCATTCGGCGCCGGCGCAGTCATAGAGGATGCGGCAGAACACCTTTGCGCCGGGCGCGGCACGGGCGACCTTCTCGACTTCGGCGGTGCAATCGACCGCGAACAGCCGAATGCCGAGCGCGAAGGCGCGCGCGATGTCGCGCTCCTTCTTGATCGTGTTGCCGAAGGAGATGCGGTCGGGCGTCGCACCGGCGGCCAACGCCATCTCGATCTCGGCGACCGTCGCGGTGTCGAAGCAGGAGCCCATGGAGGCGAGCAAAGCCAGCACTTCCGGCGCCGGGTTCGCCTTGACGGCATAGAACACGCGGCTGTCGGGCAGCGCCTTGGCAAAGGTCTGGTAATTGTCGCGCACGACTTCGAGGTCGACGACGAGGCAAGGCTCGGTGTCGAGGCCCTCGCTGCGGCGGTTGCGCAGGAATTCCTGGATACGGTCGGTCATAGCACTCTCCCAAACGGCCCAGCGACGGGGATCCGTTCAAAAAATGACGTCGGATAAGAGCGCTCCGGCCAGATCGCGCGATGGAGGCGCGACGAGCCAAAGACTCACATCAGACTGTGCTGCCGTGGATTGGTTGGGAATGTTCCCGCCCGCACACCTGGCAATGAAGGACAAGCCTTTTCAGTAGCCCGCGCCGGCGTTGGACTGCCGGTAGAGACCAAAAAAGCCCGATCCGTCGTTGCTTTAAGTCGCGTCCCCCGTTGAGAGCGGGGTGCACCGGTTCGCCTCCGGCTGCCAGTCACGGTTGCAAAGAGCAAAGTCACCTTCGACAAGGCATCTCTTTGAGAGAGATGCTGGACGCTCCGGGTTTGCTTTCGTCTTCCGGCTATCAGCCTTCCGACTTCCACACTTCCGAAGAGCCCCTCGGCTTCTTCACCCCTTGGCGGCTGTCCGGCCTCTTGTCCGGATACCTACCGACTGACACACGACCACAGGCACGTGCGAAATTGGGCAATCCGCACATAAGTGTTTTGACTCTGCTTCGCAAGAGATTTTTTAGACTGCGAACAGAATTGCCTAACATCTGCTTGCGCAGTGTTGCGCGAGCGACGCGGAAGATGAACGCGCGTTAAGTTTTCTGTGCGGCGCGCGTCACTCGCGCGCGTGCGCGCTTCAGCCGCGCTTCGTGAACGGCTCGACGCGCTGAGCGGCGCGGATGAAGGCAGTCATCACGAGCACGCCGAGCGCAAACAGCGCGGCCTGAAGGATGTGCGTGCCCTGCTCGCCCAGCCCGAACAGGATCGCGAGCGCCCAGCCGCCGGCAAACGCCGCGCCGAACACCTCGGCGCCGATCAGGATGGCGGCGCTGACGACGGTGATGACGCTCGGCCAGACGATCCGACGGGAAGACGAGGAGGTCGCGTTCATGAGCTCAGGGGTCCTAGGCTTTGAGGGCCGCAATCTCCCCGAAAAGGCAGCCGGGAGCAAGGGCAAATGGCCCAAAAAAGCCCCATCGCGTGCTATAGCTGGCCGCAACAATCGAGCCACAAATCGGGACTTGTAATGTCAGAACCCCGCCAAACTACGGACTCCGAGACCAACCCGCTGCTGAAGGCCTGGGTGACGCCATTTGCGACCCCGCCCTTCGACGAGATCAAGCCGGAGCACTTCCTCCCGGCCTTCGAGCAGGCCTTCGCCGACCACTCCGCCGAGATCGCAGCGATTACCAACGACCCGACCGCGGCCGACTTCGCTAACACCATCACGGCGCTGGAGCGCTCGGGCAAGCTGCTCAGCAAGGTCGCGTCGGTCTTCTACGATCTCGTTTCGGCGCATTCCAACCCGGCCATCCTGGAGATCGACAAGGAGGTTTCCTTGCGGATGGCGCGGCACTGGAATCCGATCATGATGAACGCCGTGCTGTTTGGCCGCATCGCCCAGCTGCACGAGAACCGCGCCAATCTCGGTCTGACACCGGAACAGCTCCGCCTGCTCGAGCGCACCTACACCCGCTTCCACCGCTCCGGCGCCGGCCTCTCCGAAGAGGCCAAGACGCGGATGGCGGAGATCAACGAGAGACTCGCCCAGCTCGGGACCAGCTTCAGTCACCATCTGCTCGGCGACGAGCAGGAATGGTTCATGGAGCTCGGTGAAGCCGACCGTCAGGGCCTGCCGGAGAGTTTTGTCGCCAGCGCCAAGGCTGCGGCAGAAGAACGCGGCATGGCTGGCAAGGCCATCGTCACCCTGTCGCGTTCCTCGGTCGAACAGTTCCTGAAGAGCTCGGCCCGGCGCGACCTGCGCGAGAAGGTCTACAAGGCCTTCACCGCGCGGGGCGACAACGGCAATTCCAACGACAACAACGCGACCATCGTCGAGGTCCTGAAGCTGCGCGAGGAAAGCGCCAATCTCCTGGGCTACCCGACTTTCGCGGCCTACCGGCTCGAGGATTCCATGGCCAAGACGCCGGAAGCGGTGCGCGGCCTTCTGGAGCGGGTCTGGAAGCCGGCGCGGGCGCGGGCGCTCGCCGACCGCGACGACATGCAGGCGCTGATCACCGAGGAGGGCGGCAATTTCAAGCTCGCCCCCTGGGACTGGCGCTTCTATGCCGAAAAGCTGCGCCTTCAGCGCGCCAATTTCGACGACGCCGCGATCAAGCCGTATCTCGCGCTCGATCACATGATCGCCGCGGCCTTCGACTGTGCCACGCGCCTGTTCGGCGTTACCTTCGCCGAGCGCAAGGACGTGCCGGTCTGGCATCCGGACGTCCGGGTCTGGGAGATGAAGGGGCGGGACGGCAAGCACAAGGCGCTGTTCTATGGCGACTACTTCGCCCGGCCGTCGAAGCGCTCCGGCGCCTGGATGACCTCGCTGCGCGACCAGCAGAAGCTCGACGGCGAGGTCGCGCCGCTGATCCTCAACATCTGCAACTTCTCCAAGGGCGCGGACGGGGAACCCTCGCTGCTGTCGCCGGACGACGCCCGCACCCTGTTCCACGAGTTCGGCCACGGCCTGCACGGCATGCTCTCCAACGTGACCTATCCCTCGCTGTCGGGCACCTCCGTGTTCACCGACTTCGTCGAATTGCCCTCGCAGCTCTACGAGCATTGGCAGGAGCGGCCCGAGGTGCTGCAGCAGTTCGCACGCCACTACCAGACCGGCGAGCCGCTCCCTGACGATCTGCTGCAACGGTTCCTGGCCGCGCGAAAATTCAACCAGGGTTTCGCCACCGTCGAGTTCGTCTCCTCGGCACTGATCGATCTCGAATTCCACACCCAGCCGGCCTCCGCCGCGCAGGATGTCCGCGCCTTCGAGAGACGCGAGCTGGAAAAGATCGGCATGCCCGAGGAGATCTCGCTGCGTCACCGTCCCACGCAATTCGGTCACATCTTCACCGGCGATCATTATGCCGCCGGCTATTACAGCTACATGTGGTCGGAGGTGATGGACGCCGACGCGTTCGGTGCGTTCGAAGAAGCCGGCGACATCTTCGATCCCGCCGTCGCAAAGCGCCTGCACGACGACATCTATTCGAGCGGCGGATCAGTCGATCCGGAAGCCGCCTATGAGGCCTTCCGCGGCCGCCCGCCGGAGCCGGATGCGCTCTTGCGTCGCCGAGGCCTGCTCGACGCCCCGAAGGCGGCCTGATGGGCATGCGCGCCCTGTTCGGGCTGCTGCTCGCTGTCGCCCTGTCGCTCGCATCAGGCGCGGCGCGGGCGCATCCGCATGTCTGGATCACCGTGACAAGTGAGATCCTCTATGCGGCGGACGGCAGTATTACCGGCGTGCGTCATGCTTGGATTTTCGACCGCGCGTTCTCGACCAATGCTGTGCAGGTTCTATATGCCAAGACCGATGGCGCGTACTCCAGCGAGGAGCTGGCACCGCTAGCGCAGGCTCAGATCGAGTCGTTGAAGGAAAAGGCCTATTTCACCTTCGTGAAGGTCAATGGCAAGCTGCCGTTTGCGGAGCCGATCGATTGCTCCTTCGATTATCAGAATGATCAGCTCACTTTGCATTTCACGCTTCCGCTGAAGACGCCTGTGAAGTCGAAAACAGTCTTGCTGGAGATTGTTGATCGATCGTTCTTTGTCGATTTTGAATTCGCAAAGGACAATCCGGTCAAGCTGGTCGGCGCACCCGCGGGGTGCGAGGTGAAACTGGGGCCAGCAATGGGTAACGACCGCGACCGCAAAATGGTTCAAGACGCGAGCGAGGACTCGTTCAATGAAGGCGGCGCGAACGTTGCCGTCGGTTTGTTGTTCGACAACATTGCTTCGGTGTATTGTCGATGATCCTGTTCGTTCGGATGTACCCGATGCGCCGCTGGTTCGGATACGTGCTCGCCGCCGCAATGATGCTCGCATCGGGTGCTGCGAGCGCGCATCCACATGTCTGGATCACCGCGACGAGTGAGCTGCTCTACGCCGAGGACGGCACCATCACCGGCGTGCGCCACGCCTGGACTTTTGACGACATGTTCTCGGCCTATGCGGTGCAGGGGCTCGAGAGCAAGACCAAGGGCGCCTACACCCGCGAGGAGCTGGCGCCGCTGGCGCAGACCAATGTCGAGTCGCTGAAGGAATATGCCTATTTCACCTTCGCGCGAGCCGACGGCAAGAAGGAGCGATTCCAGGAGCCGGTCGACTACTTCCTCGACTACAAGGATACGGTCCTGACCCTGCACTTCACGCTGCCCCTGAAGAACCCGGTCAAGCCCAAGCAATTGATGCTCGAAGTGTTCGACCGCTCCTTCTTCATCGACTTCCAGATGGCCAAGGACAATCCGGTCAAGCTGGTCGGCGCGCCCGCCGGCTGCCAGATGAAACTTGAGCGGCCGAGCGACGGCACGGCGAGTGCCCAGAAGCTCAACGAGCAGACTTTTATGAACGGCGAGAATTCCAATTTCGGCATGATGTTCGCCAACAAGATCACGGTGGATTGCCCTTGAAGCCGCAACTCACGCCCATAGCGCGCGGGCTCGCTGTCTGCGCCGGCGTTCTTCTCGTCGTGGGCGTGACCGATGCGGCGCTCCACGATCTCCTCGCGCAGAACCCGTTCGGCCCGCCGCGTTCCCCACAAGCCGCCCAGCCCGAGGCCGGGGGTCTGATCGGGTGGTTGTTGGCAAAACAGTCGGAATTCTATCGCCAGATGTCGGCGACCATCCGCGCCGCGAAGTCCGATGGCTCCGCGGTGTGGACGCTGCTCTTCATCTCGTTTGCCTATGGCATCTTCCACGCGGCTGGTCCCGGGCACGGCAAGGCGGTGATCGCCTCCTATCTCGTCGCCAATCGCGAGACCGCCCGGCGCGGCATCGTGTTGTCGTTTGCCTCGGCGCTGATGCAGTCGCTGGTGGCGATCCTGATCGTCGGTATCTCGGCCTGGGTGCTGAATGCGACCGCCAAGACCATGTGCAAGGCGGAAGGCGCGATCGAGATCGCAAGCTACGCGCTGATCGCGCTGTTCGGCCTGCGCCTAGTCTGGGTCAAGGGCCGCGCCTTCATCCGTGCGCTGCAGGCGGTTCAGCCAGTGCCGGCGATTGCGGGCGTGCCGCATGACCATCATGATCACGAGCACCATCACGATGCGCTTGATCATCATGGCCACGATCATGCGCACACCCATCATCATCACCAGCATGACCACGTCCATGACGAGCATTGCGGCCATTCCCACGGTCCCACGCCGAGCGAACTGGCCGGCGCCGGCGGCTGGGGACGCGGCTTTGCGGCGATCCTGACCGTCGGCATCCGTCCCTGTTCGGGCGCGATCCTGGTACTGGTGTTTGCGCTGGCCCAAGGCCTGTTCTGGGCCGGCATCGCCGCGACCTTGCTGATGGGCCTCGGCACCGCGATCACGGTGGCGGCCATCGCTGTGGTCGCCGTCTCCGCCAAGGACATCGCCGCCCGCCTGAGCGCCGGACGCGACGGCGGCGGCGCACTGTTCATGCGCGGCATCGAATTCGCCGCCGCCGGCCTCGTGCTGCTGTTTGGCGCGGGCCTATTGTTGGGTTACATCGCGGCCGAACGGACGACGTGTTTCTAGACGAGCTTTCGTGCCCCGGAGGCAGCGCAGCGTCCCTTCGAGGGTGCGCTGCAGAGCCGGGACCCATGTTTGCGTGCGGTAGGGCGTGACCTTCTGGGTCCCGGCTCTGCGGGGCAGCGCAAGGGCGCTGCACCGCGTCCGGGACACGGGAGCGAAAACCTCACACCGGCAGAAACCGCTTCAACACCGGCATGAAGAAGATCCCGAGATTGATCGCAAAGCCGATGCTCCAGAGGATGGAGCGCAGCGTCGGGCGGTTGCCGAGATAGGTCAGCACATAGGCGATCCGTACGATCAGGAACAGCGCCGCGAGTTCGTCGATGAGGCGCTGCGGCGAATCCCTGTACTCGGCGAGCAGCACCGCAAAGGCGAAGAACGGAAAGGCCTCGATGCCGTTCTGATGCGCGCCGAGCGCGCGCTGAGCGATGGCGTCCTCGAAGAAAGCTGGATCGCGCGGCCGCGAATTGTCGAAGCCACGAAATCTGATCCATTTGATCGAGACGATCGTTAAGAGATGGAGCAGCAGCGCCCCGAAAACGCACCATTCCGCCAGCGTCATGGTTCTCCCCCTGTGTACTGACCCTAGCGAAACCGCCCCAATCTTGACAAGTTCGGAACAACGCGCGACGCAACGGATCATGATGACAATCGCCCCCTCCGAGACCGCGATGCCGGCCACGCAGCCCGCCCCCTCGCGCGTCGGCGTGCTCCTGGTCAATCTCGGCACGCCCGATACCGCCGATGCGCGCGGCGTGCGGGTCTATCTGAAGGAGTTCCTCTCGGACGCCCGTGTCATCGAGGATCAGGGCTTGATCTGGAAGGCGGTGCTGAACGGCATCATCCTGCGCACCCGCCCCCGCGCCAAGGCGCGCGACTATCTCAAGATCTGGAACACCGAGAAGAACGAGTCGCCGCTCAAGACCATCACGCGCTCGCAGAGCGACAAACTCGGAGCCATGCTGTCGGACCGCGACCAGGTCACGGTGGAGTGGGCGATGCGCTATGGTAATCCTTCGATCAAGTCGGGCATCGATGCCCTGATTGCGAAGGGCTGCGACCGCATTCTTGCCGTACCGCTCTATCCGCAATATTCCGCCGCGACATCGGCCACCGTCTGCGACGAGGTGTTTCGCGTGCTTGCCCGGCTGCGCGCGCAGCCAACGCTGCGGGTGACGCCGCCTTACTATGAGGATGAAGCCTATATCGAGGCGCTCGCCACCTCGGTCGAGACGCATCTGGCGAGCCTGCCGTTCACGCCGGAGCTGATCGTTGCCTCCTTCCATGGTATGCCGAAGGCCTATGTGGACAAGGGCGATCCCTACCAGGGCCAGTGCGTGGCGACCACCGAGGCGCTGCGCCGCCGGCTCGGCATGGACGAGACGAAGCTGCTGCTGACGTTCCAGTCGCGGTTCGGATTCGACGAGTGGCTGCAGCCCTACACCGACAAGACCATGGAGCGTCTGGCGAAAGAGGGCGTGCGCCGCATCGCGGTGATCACGCCGGGTTTTTCCGCCGACTGCCTGGAGACACTGGAGGAGATCGCGCAGGAGAATGCCGAGATCTTCGAGCACAATGGCGGCGAGCAGTTTTCCGCGATCCCCTGCCTCAACGACAGCGACCCGGGCATGGATGTGATCCGAACGCTGGTGCTGCGCGAGCTCCAGGGCTGGATCTGATGGGACCCCCATGAATCGCCGCGAATGCCTGGCGCTTCTTGGGGTGACCGCTGCGCTGCCGGCCTCGGTGCTGGCGCAAACGAATGCGACGCGCCGGCTCGGCGTGCTCTCGGTTACGGCGGCCGACGATGCGATCGGGCAGACGCGTAGCGCGGTCCTGGTCCAGGCGCTTGCCGGCCATGGCTGGAAGGAGCGCGACAACCTCAAGATCGATTGGCGCAACGGCGGCGGCGACCGCGCACGGATCGCGCAATTCGCCGACGAACTCGTGGCGCTCAAGCCCGACATCCTGCTCGCGGTCGGGACGCCCTCGGTGGAAGAGCTGCGCCGGCGCACCACGACGATCCCGATCGTTTTCGCCGTCGTCACAGATCCTGTCAGCCAGGGCTTTGTCCAGAATCTCGCCCATCCCGGCGGCAATGTCACCGGCTTCACTGATTACGACGGCCCGCTGGCCGGCAAATGGCTGGAGATGCTGACGCAGGTCACGCCAAAACCGTCCCGTGTCTTGGTCGTCTACAATCCCGCCACCGCGCCGTTCGCGCCGCTGATGCTGCGTACGATCGAGGACGCTGGCCGCGCGCTCGATGTGACGGTGGAGCCCGCGCCGGTCCATGACACGGCCTCGATCGCCGCCCTGGCTTCGCGGAAAGACGGCGGCCTGCTGGTGCTGCCGGACTTCTTCACCATGTCCAACCGTGCGATTCTGCTGGCGGCGATCAATGAAGCGCGCGTGCCGGCGGTGTTCTGGAGCCGCACCTTCGTCGACGAGGGTGGCTTGATGTCCTACAGCACCGACAGCGCCGAGCAGCTCCGCCGCGCCGCCTCCTATATCGATCGCATCCTGAAGGGTGCGCGAGCGGCCGACTTGCCGGTCCAGAATCCAACCACGTTCGAGCTGGCGATCAACTTGAAGACGGCCAGGGCGCTCGGCGTCTCGCTTTCGCCAAGCCTGCTCGCAACCGCGAACGAGGTCATCGAGTAGGATTTGGCTGCGACCGCCGGCATGGCTGGATTCGTTAACGTCGTCGCTAGGTTTGCCCCAGCACGCTTTCAAGAGCGCCTCGCAAATACATAATCGCGACCATTCCCTCTCCCGGCGTCTTGTGTAGAATCCTGCCGATGCCGAAATCATCCACGACCGCTGAACACTGAATCCTTTACTGAACGCTTTACTGAACCCCTGGGGTCGTGATCCCGACCAATGACAGCGCGGAAAAGGCCTTTTCCCGACAATCCTTTCCGCCTTGGAGGAAATATGAGCGGTTTCGACATTTTCGCAATTGTGCTGGTCTTGCTGGTCATCGTCACGTTGGTGGCCGGCGTGAAAACGGTACCACAGGGCTATGACTGGACCATCGAGCGGTTCGGCAAATACACCCAGACGCTGAGCCCCGGGCTCAATCTGATCGTGCCCTATTTCGATCGCGTCGGGCGCAAGATCAACATGATGGAGCAGGTGATCGACATCCCCGAGCAGGAGGTGATCACCAAGGACAACGCCACCGTGACGGTCGACGGCGTCGCCTTCTTTCAGGTGTTCGACGCCGCCAAGGCGAGCTACGAGGTCTCCAACCTGACCCAAGCCGTCACCGTGCTGACCATGACCAACATCCGTTCGGTGATGGGTTCGATGGATCTCGACCAGGTGTTGTCGCATCGTGACGAAATCAACGAGCGCCTGCTCCGTGTGGTCGATGCCGCCGTCTCGCCCTGGGGCCTCAAGGTCAATCGTATCGAGATCAAGGACATCGTGCCGCCGGCAGATCTCGTCGAAGCCATGGGCCGACAGATGAAGGCCGAGCGCGTCAAACGCGCCGATATCCTTCAGGCTGAAGGTGCACGCCAGTCCGAGATCCTGCGCGCAGAGGGTGCCAAGCAGGGCCAGATCCTCCAGGCGGAAGGCCGCCGCGAGGCCGCCTTCCGCGACGCCGAAGCGCGCGAGCGGTCGGCGGAAGCCGAGGCCAAGGCGACGCAGATGGTCAGTGAAGCCATTGCCAAGGGCGACGTCGCGGCGCTGAACTATTTTATCGCCGACAAATATATCAAGGCGTTCGGGCAACTGGCTGAGTCGCCGAACCAGAAGGTCATCATGCTTCCGGTCGAAGCGATGAGCATGCTGGGCTCGCTCGCCGGCATCGGCGAGATCGCCAAGGCGACGTTCGGCGAAAGCGCAGCGTCCGCGGCCGCTGCCGCCCGCCGCGGCTCGGTGCCGTCGTCAAGTCCGACGCCGCCGGCGGTGCCGCCGCGGCAGGGGTAAAGCGTATGCCCCGGAAAAGTGAACACCGGTTTTCCCTCGCGACAAACGCGGAACGCGTTTGCGCGGAGGGCATGCGCCATTTCAAAGAGGTCGTGTCATGACCGACATGTTCGTATCGCTCGGCACCTGGAATTGGCTGATCTTCGGCTTCATCCTGATGGCGCTGGAGGTGCTGGCGCCGGGCGTTTTCCTGTTCTGGCTCGGGCTCGCCGCGCTGCTGGTCGGGCTGATCTCGTTCGGAGTAGCGATATCCTGGCAGATCCAGCTCGTGATGTTCGCGATCTTCGCCGCCGCCGCCGTGCCGGTCTGGCGCCGGCTCGCCCGGCCGAAGCCGGATGCAATTGCCGCCAGCCCCTTCCTCAACAAGCGCGCGGATGCGCTGCTCGGCCGCGAGTTCACGCTGGAGAAGCCGATCGTCGACGGCAGCGGCACCATGCGTATCGGCGACACGGTCTGGCGCGTCGCAGGTCCCGATACGCCGGCGGGCACGCGCGTGAAGGTGGTGCAGGTCGATGGTGCGAATCTGACGGTGGCGGCGGCTTAGTCTGACCTTACCTCGCCCCGCTTGCGGGGAGAGGTCGGATTGCATCGAAGATGCAATCCGGGTGAGGGGGAGTCTCGGCGCAGGCAGCTGTCACAGAATTTGCGGAGGCAGCCCCTCACCCCAACCCTCTCCCCGTAAGAACGGGGAGAGGGAGATGACCGGCGTCTCAGCTCTTCTTCCACCGCTCCGCAAACCTATGCAGCGGCATGAACGTCTCGCACAATTCCCGCCCGAGCGCCGTCAGCCCGTAACCGCTGGCTTCGCCCAGTTCCACGAACCCGGCCTCGCGCAAATCGTCCAGCCGCGCCTGCAGCACCGTCGGCGAGGCCTCGTCGCAGGCCGCTCGCAATGCGCGCGAGGTGAGGGGGGCGTCGCGCAGCTCCCACAGGATTCGCAGGCTCCAGCGTCGTCCCAGGAGGTCGAGCAGCACCATGACCGGCCGCCCGGTGCGCGAGCCACGGACGCCGCGCGATCTCGAGATGGTCTGTTTCGCCATCGCCGCCTCTTGCGTGATGCTACAAATAGTGTAGCGTATTGCTACAATAAGTGTAGCAAGAGAGGCGGCCGATGTCCCGGGCCACACCGCGTATTGCCCCGCTCACCCCGCCTTATCCCCCGGAGATCCAGGCGCAGTTCGATCGCATCATGCGCGGTGCGCCGCCGCTGCTGCTGTTCCGGGTGATAGCGGGCCATACCCGCGCCTGGGACAAGTTTCGGGCCGGCGGCCTGCTCGATCCCGGCCCGCTCTCGTTGCGCCAGCGCGAGATCGTGATCGACCGCACCTGCGCGCTGAACCAATGCGAATATGAATGGGGCGTGCACGTCGCGGTCTTTGCCGGGCCAGCGAAACTCACCGAGGAGGAAGTGCACGCCACCGTGCGGGGCGATGCGAGGTCGCCGTGCTGGTCCCCGGCCGAGCAGGCGCTGATCGCCGCTGTCGACGCGCTGCATCACCGCGCGACCTTTGACGACGCCGAGTTCGCCGCGCTGTCGGCGCATTACGACGAGGCGCAGATCCTGGAAATCATGCTGCTGTGCGGCTTCTACCGCACGGTGTCGTATCTGGCGAACGGGCTGCGGCTGCCGCTGGAGGACACGGCGGCAAGATTTCCGCCGTTGCTCTAACCACACGTCACTGCGAGGAGTTCTTGCGACGAAGCAATCCAGGCTGTTTCCGCGGAGACAGTCTGGATTGCTTCGTTGCGCTCGCAATGACGAGCGGAGAGAGCGTGTCTTAAGCCACGCCCGCCCGCAGCAGATCGTGCAGGTGCACGATGCCCACCACCTTGTCCGCCTCGGTCACGACCAGCGTCGTGATCTTGCGGGTGTTAAGCACCTCGATCATCTCGGTGGCGAGCATCGAGGGCGGCACGGTCTTTGGCTGCCTGGTCATGATGTCGTCGACCGACGCCGCCAGCAGGTCCGGCCGCATCTGGCGGCGCAAATCGCCGTCGGTGATGATGCCGACGGCCTCGGCCGCATCGTTGACGATGCAGACGCAGCCGAGACCCTTGGCCGACATCTCCATCACCGCGTCCGACATCTTGGTGCCGAGCGGCTTGACCGGGATCTCCGCACCGGTGCGCATGTAGTCGCGGACGAATTTCAGCATCGCCCCTAACTTGCCGCCGGGGTGGAAATGCGCGAACTCCAGCGCGGTGAAGCCGCGGCCTTCGAGCAGCGCGATCGCGATGGCATCGCCGATCGCGGCCTGCATCAGGGTCGAGGTGGTCGGCGCCAGATTGTGCGGGCAGGCCTCGCGCGCCTTCGGCAGCTCGATCACGATGTCGGCG
This sequence comes from Bradyrhizobium sp. WSM1417, assembly GCF_000515415.1. NCBI lineage: Bacteria > Pseudomonadati > Pseudomonadota > Alphaproteobacteria > Hyphomicrobiales > Nitrobacteraceae > Bradyrhizobium > Bradyrhizobium sp. WSM1417. Next base: position 29,237 of record NZ_KI911783.1, on the reverse strand, counting down.
GCTTGTCCCAGCGAGGACGCCGCGTTCGACGTCACCGCGATCATGGGAATGGCGAACCGTGCCGAATAGTTCACCAGCGTCTTCATCTCCGGCTGCTCGCCGGACCAGGACAGCGCCATGATGACATCGTCGGGCGTGATCATGCCGAGGTCGCCATGACCGGCTTCGGCGGCGTGGACGAAGAAGGCGGGCGTGCCGGTCGAGGCCAGCGTTGCCGCGATCTTGCGACCCATATGGCCCGACTTGCCGAGCCCGGTGACGATGACGCGGCCCTTTGCGTTGCGGATCAGATCGACCGCCTTGGCGAAGCTCGCGCCAAGCGGGCCGCGCAGGGCGGCGGCGAGCGCGTTGATGCCGCCGCTCTCCGTTTCCAGGGTGCGGAGTGCGGATTCGACACTGTCGGGAATGGGGCCGGATGATTGGGTCATCAGCGGTTTCGAACTCGGCATGTTCTGGTCCAGGGAGGAGGGGCGTTTGCCCGTTGGTGTCTGCTTAGCACGCCAGGGCCTTCGAGGCGACGAGGGCTCCCCAGCCCTCAACGGGTCGTTAACCATAATTGTTTTAACTCCATTAACGATGGTTCCCTCCGATCGGTGGGGATAATCGCGAAAGTGTTTGATTTCGTTGGAGTTCTTCCATCGTGGGGTCGTCTCCAGGCACGAGCCGGAGCAAACGCGCGCATTTCCTGCGCGCGGCTTTGCCGTGCTTTGCGCTGACGGTCCTTGGAAGCGCCCCCGGGGCCGCCCAGAGCCTCACCCCCGACCTGTTCAGTCCCAACCGCGGTGGCTTCGCCTCGCCCGACACGCTGCCGACGCGCCGCACCGCGGGCGTGCCGCAGGCACCGTCGGATGCGCTGCCGACGTTGCCCGATCCCAATGCCGATTTGCGCAAGCGCCAGCAGGCGCCGGCGCGCCTAGGCCAGACCCCGAACAACCAAAATCCGACCAGCCAGAACCCGACCAGCCAGGTCCCGATCTACGGCCTGCCCGCTGCCAATGGCGCCAGCGCCTCCGGCTACGATTCGCTCAACCGCAAGCGACAGCAGCCGAAGCTCCATCCCGGACAGCCGAAGCCGAAGCGTCCGGTCGGCCCCGGCTCGCCGGTGCCGCCGGCAACGCCGGAGCGAACGCTCGGCCCGCCGCGCATCGCGCCGCCGCCGTCCGAGACCGCGCACAAGACACCGGTCCCGCCGGCGTTGGCCGGCAACGTGCCCGGCCAGCCGCTGCGCCGCCGCCTCAAGCTCGACGAGGATGCGTTCGGCGCGGTTGGCGACTATGCCGGCAGCTTCCTGATCAAGGGCGGGCTCGAGCTCTCCACCGGTTACGACACCAACCCGGCGCGTTTGAACAAGCCGGTCGGCTCGCCGGCCTATGTCGTTGCGCCCGACCTGCTCGTGGCGTCCGATTGGGAGCGCCACGCGCTGGTCGCGGATCTGCGCGGCTCGTTCTCGGGCTACACCAACAACATGCCGGCGACGATCGACGGCTTTGCCTCGCCTTCGCCGGTCGAGGTGGACCGCCCCGACTTCAACGGCCATGTCGACGGCCGCATCGACGTCAATCGCGATCTCAAGCTGACCACGCAGTTGCGCCTGCGGCTCGCCACCGATAATCCCGGCAGCCCGAACGTGCAGGCCGGCCTGCAGAAATATCCTGTTTACGCGACCTATGGCACGACCGTCGGCTTCGACCAGACCTTCAACCGCTTCCAGGTCGCGGCCGGCGCCACCGCGGATCGCACCGCCTACACCAACTCAAAACTCACCGACGGCTCGACCTTCAGCAACGATGATCGCGACTTCAACCAGTATGGCGGCGTGGGGCGCTTCTCCTACGAACTGAAGCCGGGCCTGAAGCCGTTCGTCGAGATCCAGGGCGACACCCGCGTCCACGACCAGGCCGCCGACCGCAATGGCTTCTTCCGCGATTCGAACGGCGGCTACGCCAAGGTCGGCACGTCCTTCGAGTTCTCGCGCATCCTCATCGGCGAGGTCTCGGTCGGCTATTCCGCGCGCAACTATGTCGATCCGCGCCTGAGCCAGCTCGCGGGCTTTCTGACCTCGGGCTCGCTGATCTGGAACGCAAGCGGCCTCACCACGGTGAAATTCGCCACCGACACGCAGATCGCCGAGACCACCATCCCCGGCTCCTCCGGCGTGCTGGTGCACACCTACGGGATCGAAGTCGATCACGACTTCCGCCGCTGGCTTACGGCAGTGGGCAAATTCACCTACGGCACCTACGACTATCAGGGCCAGAATCGCAACGACAAGACCTACTCGTTCGAAAGCAATCTGATCTACAAGCTCAACCGCAACATCTGGATCAAGGGCACGCTCCGCCACGACATCCTGGATTCGAACCAGCCGGGCTCAAGCTCGCAGGGGACGGTGGTGATGGTCGGGGTTAGGTTGCAGAACTAAGCCGGCGGATCGCGGTCGAGCACACGCGACTTTGTCGGCGCCGCTCTCACCACTCACTCCGTCGTCATGCCCCGCGAAGGCGGGGCATCCAGTACGCCGCGCCTTCTCAGTAGATCACAACTGTCTCGGAGTACTGGATCGTCCGCCTTCGCGGACGATGACAGCGCGTATCGGGTCTAGCAGCGGAGCAAGAGGCTCAGCGCGGCAGATCCGTCTTCCCCATTAGGAACGTATCGATCGACCTTGCGCACAGCCGACCCTCGCGGATCGCCCACACCACCAACGATTGGCCGCGGCGCATGTCGCCGGCGGTGAACACGTTCGGGCGCGAGGTCTGGTAGTCGAGCGTGTTTGCCTTGACGTTGCCGCGGGGGTCGAGCTCGACCGAGAGCATCTTGAGCAGGCCCTCGTGCACGGGATGGACGAAGCCCATCGCGAGCAGGACGAGGTCGGCGTCGAGCTCGAACTCGGTGCCGGCGATCGGCTTGAACTTGTCGTCGACGCGCACGCAGTGCAGCTTCTTGACCTGGCCGTTCTCGCCGGTGAACTTCTGTGTCAGCACGGCGAATTCGCGGATCGCGCCTTCGGCCTGGCTGGAGGACGTCCGCATCTTGAGCGGCCAGTTCGGCCAAGTGAGGCCCTTGTTCTCGTGCTCCGGCGGAGCGGGCATGATCTCGAGCTGGGTCACCGAGAGCGCGCCCTGGCGCAGCGAGGTGCCGATGCAGTCGGATCCGGTGTCGCCGCCGCCGATGACGACGACATGCTTGCCACCGGCCAAAATCTCCTGGACGCCGTTCAACGGTTCCTCGGACACGCGGCGGTTCTGCTGCGGCAGGAAGTCCATGGCGTAGTGGATGCCGGCAAGGTCACGGCCGGGGATCGGCAGGTCGCGCGGGGCTTCGGCACCGCCGGTCAGCGCGACGGCGTCGTACTCGTTGAGCATCTCGCGCGGATCGACATTGCCGTCGACGCCGACATGGCTGTTGTAGTGGAAGGTGACGCCTTCGCCTTCCATCTGCTTGACGCGACGGTCAATGATGCCCTTCTCCATCTTGAAGTCGGGGATGCCGTAGCGCAGCAGGCCGCCGGCCTTTGCGAACTTCTCGAACAGATGCACGTCGTGGCCGGCGCGCGCCAGCTGCTGCGCGCAGGCCATGCCGGCCGGACCCGAGCCGATCACCGCGACCTTCTTGCCGGTCTTGTGGGCGGCGACCTCTGGCTTCAGCCAGCCATTGTCCCAGGCGCGGTCGACGATCGCGCATTCGATGGTCTTGATGGTGACGGGGTTGTCGTCGATGTTGAGCGTGCAGGAGGCTTCACACGGCGCCGGGCAGATGCGCCCCGTGAACTCCGGGAAGTTATTGGTCGAGTGCAGATTGCGAGAGGCTTCTTCCCAGTTGCCCTGATAGACGAGGTCGTTCCAGTCCGGGATCTGGTTGTTGACCGGGCAGCCCGGCGTGCCGGGCGAGACCGAGCCGGTGCCGTGGCAATAGGGGATGCCGCAGTTCATGCAGCGCGCGGCCTGGTCGCGCGTTTCCTTCTCGGAGAGGGGAACGACGAACTCGTGGAAATGCTTCACGCGCTCGGCGACTGGGGTGTACTTGCGGTCATGCCGTTCGATTTCGAGAAAACCCGTGATCTTGCCCATTAAACCCGAAGTCCCTGCCGCTTAAATTCGTTTGTTCTCTCTCCCCTCATCCTGAGGAGCGGCGCGCTTGGCGCCGCGTCTCGAAGGATGAAGGCCCCGCTGGTGGTCTCATGGTTCGAGACGCGCTTTGCGCTTCTCCCCATGAGGCTTTTTCTTAGCTAAGCCCCGATCGCGATTTTCGGCTCGGCGTCCGCGTTGGCGGCCATCTCGCGCAGCGCGCGCCGGTATTCGACCGGCATCACCTTGCGGAACTTGGGCAGCCAGTCCTTCCAGTTGGCCAGGATGTCGGCGGCGCGCCTGGAGCCGGTCGCTTTCGCATGGCGCGTGATCAGGACGTGCAATCGCTCGACGTCGGAGGCGAGCAGGTCCTTGAACACGTCGACCCGGCCGTGCGCCTCGAGGTCACCGGAGTGGTGATAGGTGCCGGCGTTGATCAGCTCTTCCGACAGCACCGGCTCGAGCTCGACCATTGCCATGTTGCACAGCCTGTCGAAGTCGCCGGTCTCGTCCAGCACATAGGCGATGCCGCCCGACATGCCGGCCGCGAAGTTACGCCCGGTCTTGCCGAGCACGACCACGATGCCGCCGGTCATGTATTCGCAGCAATGGTCTCCGGCGCCCTCGACCACCGCCACGGCGCCGGAATTGCGCACGGCAAAACGCTCGCCGGCGATGCCGCGGAAGTAGCACTCGCCTTGAATGGCGCCGTACATCACGGTGTTGCCGACGATGATGCTCTCTTCCGGCACGATGCCGCTGTTGGCCGGCGGCTTGACGATGATCTTGCCGCCCGAGAGGCCCTTGCCGACATAGTCGTTGGCTTCGCCTTCGAGCTCGAAGGTGACGCCTTGCGCCAGCCAGGCGCCGAAGGCCTGGCCGGCGGTGCCCTTGAGGCTGACATGGATGGTCTCATGCGGCAGGCCGGCATGGCCGTAGATCTTGGCGACCGCACCCGACAGCATCGCGCCGGCGGAGCGGTTGGTGCTGTTGATCTTGGCCTCGATCTTCACCGGCGCACCGCGGTCGAGCGCAGGCGTCGCCTGCTCGATCAGCGTGCGGTCGAGCACCGCTTCCAGATGATGGTTCTGGCGCTCGGAGTGATAGATCTTCTGGCCCTTCTCTTCCTTCTGCTTGACGAACAGCTTGGAGAAGTCGAGCCCCTTGGCCTTCCAGTGCGCGACCAGCTTGGTCTGGTCGAGCAGCTGCACCTGGCCGATCATCTCGTTGAAGCTGCGGAAGCCGAGCGAGGCCATGATCTCGCGGACCTCCTCGGCGACGAAGAAGAAGTAGTTGATCACATGCTCGGGCTGGCCGGTGAAGCGCTTGCGCAGGACGGGGTCCTGGGTCGCGACGCCGACCGGGCAGGTGTTGAGATGGCACTTGCGCATCATGATGCAGCCGGCCGCGATCAGGGGCGCGGTGGCGAAGCCGAACTCGTCGGCGCCGAGCAGCGCGCCGATCACGACGTCGCGGCCGGTGCGGAAACCGCCGTCGACCTGGACCACGATGCGGCTGCGCAGCCGCTCGCGCACCAGCGTCTGGTGGGTTTCGGCGAGGCCGATCTCCCACGGCGAGCCGGCGTGCTTGATCGAGGTCAGCGGCGAAGCGCCGGTGCCGCCCTCGAAGCCCGCGATGGTGACATGGTCGGCGCGCGCCTTGGCGACGCCCGCGGCCACCGTGCCGACGCCGATCTCCGAGACGAGCTTGACCGAGACCGCGCCGTCCGGGTTGACGTTCTTGAGGTCGTAGATCAGCTGCGCCAGATCCTCGATCGAGTAGATGTCGTGGTGCGGTGGCGGCGAGATCAGGCCGACGCCCGGCGTCGAATGCCGGACCTTGGCGATGGTCGCGTCGACCTTGTGGCCGGGCAATTGGCCGCCTTCGCCGGGCTTGGCGCCCTGCGCCATCTTGATCTGCATCATGTCGGAGTTGACGAGATACTCCGTGGTGACGCCGAAGCGGCCCGAGGCGACCTGCTTGATCGCCGAGCGCATGCTGTCGCCGTTCGGCATCGGCTTGAAGCGGTCCGCTTCCTCGCCGCCTTCGCCGGTGTTCGACTTGCCGCCGATCCGGTTCATGGCAATCGCGAGCGTGGTGTGCGCCTCGCGCGAGATCGAGCCGAAGCTCATCGCGCCGGTGGCGAAACGCTTGACGATGTCCTTGGCCGGCTCGACCTGGTCGAGCGGTATCGGCTTGCGCTTCTCTTCGTCCGCATTCTTGATCCGGAACAGGCCGCGCAGCGTCAGGAGACGCTCCGACTGCTCGTTGAGGATCTTCGCGAAGGCGCGGTAGCGTTCCAGCGAATTGCCGCGCGCAGCGTGCTGGAGCAGCCCCACCGACTCGGCGGTCCATGCATGGTCCTCGCCGCGGCTGCGATAGGCATATTCGCCGCCGACATCGAGCGAGGTCTTGTACACGAGCGCATCTCCGAACGCGTCGGCATGACGGCGCACCGCCTCTTCGGCGATCTCGCCAAGACCGACGCCCTCGACGCGGGTGTGCGTGCCGGCGAAAAATTTTCCAACGAATTCCGCCTTCAGGCCGATGGCGTCAAAGATCTGCGCGCCGCAATAAGACTGGTAGGTCGAGATGCCCATCTTGGACATCACCTTGAGCAGGCCCTTGCCGATCGACTTGATGTAGCGCTTGACGATCTCGTAGTCGTCGAGCGAGCCGGGCAGGCGGTCCTTCATCGCGATGATGGTCTCGAACGCCAGATAGGGATTGATCGCTTCCGCGCCGTAGCCGGCGAGACAAGCGAAGTGATGCACTTCGCGCGGCTCGCCGGATTCGACGACGAGGCCGACCGAGGTGCGCAATCCGGTGCGGATCAAATGATGATGCACGGCGGCGCAGGCAAGCAGCGACGGGATCGGAACCCGATCGGTGCCGACCATGCGGTCGGACAGGATGATGATGTTGACGCCCTCGCGCACCGCGCTCTCCGCGCGTGCGCAGAGCTCGTCCAGCACCTGGTCCATGCCGGCTGCGCCGAGGCCGGCGTGGAAGGTGGTGTCCAGGGTGCGCGACTTGAAGTGCGACTCGGCGACCTCGGAGATCGAGCGGATCTTTTCGAGGTCCGCGTCGGTCAGGATCGGCTGGCGCGCTTCGAGGCGCTTGGTGGTGGCAAGGCCTTGCAGGTCGAACAGGTTCGGCCGCGGTCCGATGATGGAGACGAGGCTCATCACCAGCTCCTCGCGGATCGGGTCGATCGGCGGGTTGGTGACCTGTGCGAAGTTCTGCTTGAAGTAGGTGAACAGCGGCTTGGCCTTGGCCGACAGCGCCGAGATCGGCGTGTCGTTGCCCATCGAGCCTGCGGCTTCCTCGCCGGTGGAGGCCATCGGCGTCATCAGGATGGTGATGTCTTCCTGGCTGTAGCCGAACGCCTGCTGGCGATCGAGCAGCGACAGGTTGGAGCGCACGCCGGTGGTCGGCACCTTCGGCAGATCTTCCAGCACGATCTGAGTCCGCTCCAGCCACTCGGTGTAGGGATGGCTTCTGGCGAGCTCGGCCTTGATCTCGTCGTCGGGGATCAGGCGGCCCTGCTCGAGGTCGACCAGCAGCATCTTGCCGGGCTGCAAGCGCCACTTGGTGATGATCTGGTCCTCGGGAATCGTCAGCACGCCCATCTCGGACGCCATCACGATGCGGTCGTCCTTGGTGACGAGATAGCGCGCGGGCCGAAGGCCGTTGCGGTCCAGCGTGGCACCGATCTGGCGGCCGTCGGTGAAGGCGATCGCGGCGGGGCCGTCCCACGGCTCCATCAGGGCTGCATGATATTCGTAAAAGGCGCGGCGCTTCTCATCCATCAAGGGATTGCCGGCCCACGCCTCCGGAATCATCATCATGACGGCGTGCGGCAGCGAGTAGCCGCCCTGCACCAGGAATTCGAGCGCGTTGTCGAAGCAGGCGGTGTCCGACTGGCCTTCGTAGGAGATCGGCCAGAGCCGGTTGATGTCCTTGCCGTACAGATCGGAGCTCACCGAGGCCTGGCGCGCCGCCATCCAGTTGACGTTGCCGCGCAGCGTGTTGATCTCGCCGTTATGCGCGATCATCCGGTAGGGATGCGCCAGCGACCACGCCGGGAAGGTGTTGGTCGAGAAACGCTGGTGAACGAGTGCCAGCGCGCTCTCGAAGTCCTTCTCGTGCAGATCGGGATAGTACTTGCCGAGCTGGTCGGCGAGGAACATGCCCTTGTAGATCACGGTGCGGCAGGACATCGAGCACGGATAATAGCCGGCGAGGCCGCGGTCGCGGCGCTGATAGATCGCCTGCGAGATCGACTTGCGCAGGATGTAGAGCCGGCGCTCGAAATCGTCCTCGGTCTTGGCGGTGCCGTTGCGGCCGATGAATACCTGCATGCAGGCGGGTTCGGTCGGCTTCACGGTGACGCCGAGCGAGGAATTGTCGGTCGGCACGTCGCGCCAGCCGAGCAGCGTCAGGCCCTCTTCCTTGATCTGGTCGGCGATGATGCTCTTGATGACGTTGCGCCAGGCGGTGTCGCGCGGCATGAACAGCGCGCCGATGGCGTATTCGCCCGGATTGGGCAGTGCGAAGCCGAGCTCCTTCGCCTTGCGGCTGAAGAAACCATGCGGGATCTGCACCAGAATGCCGGCGCCGTCACCGGCGCGCGGGTCGGCGCCGACGGCGCCGCGGTGCTCGAGGTTGCAGAGGATGCTGAGCGCGTCCGCGACGATCTCGTGCGACTTCTGGCCCTTGATGTTGGCGATGAAGCCGACGCCGCAGGAATCTTTTTCCAGGCTCGGATCGTAGAGGCCTACGGCCGGCGGCCGTGAATTGTGTTCCTGAATCGGATCGGTCGTTTTCGAGGCGACCGTCGCCGACAGTTCTTCTGCCACGATGTTTCCGCGCTCGACTTGCGACCCGTTCATGTTCTCGTCCTCTCCATGCGGCAAGCTGCCTCACCGCCATCTTCGGCGCACCTTGGGCGTCCCGCGGCACCCGCTTCTGGGTCACCGCTCGTCCGCTCGCGAGCCGCATTTTCTTAAATTCAGGCCAAGGCGTTCTTCGTCCCCGAGAACGGCTTTGCCTGTTGCCTTCTTGGCGCTCGAAAGCACCGACTTCGTTGCAATCCCTATGCCGGAACCGCAAGCAAAATTGAGACAGTCTTCCTGTCCTAACCGTCACCTTGCCAAATTTTTGTCTATCACACAAGCGCGCGCAAGTCCCGATTCCCCATCGATCAATCAATCGCTTTCCAGAAGTTGCGCGGCCCCGGTTTAGAAGCAAACACGCCCTGATCCGGCCCCGCCGACGCCGGAATCTTCAATGAAGCTTCGGATCGACCCTTCGGAAGCCGCGCCACGCCGCAAGAAGCGAAAGAGTGCGATCCCTCCGGGGGCCTGACAGGAGCGTCTCGACCATGAAGTTTTTCACAGGATGTGTGGCCGCCGCCACGCTGGCGCTGGCCGCGACCACGGCTCAAGCGCAGGTTCTAGCGCGAGGGGCGACGATCGCGGTCTCGGATTTCGAGGGGCCCTATGCGCCGCCGGAGGCCGCGCCGCCCCCGCCGCCGCGCTATGGCTATGGCTACGAAGAACGCGGGCCGGCCCCGGTGCTGCTGCCATCGACCGAGGTCTACGCGGTGCTGCGCGAGAACGGCTTCTCGCCGCTTGGCATCCCGCGCCTGCGCGGCAGCGTCTACACCATCGCGGTGATCGATCGCCGCGGGGAGGACGGCCGGCTGGTGATCGATGCCCGCGACGGAAGGATTTTGCGCTTCATGCCGGCTGCTGACGCCTACGGCATGGCGCCAGGCTACGAGCAGCCTGCGGTTGCGCCTTACCGCCCGCAAAGCGCTCTGCCGCCGCCGACCTTGGTCCGCAGCGGTCCGCCCCGCCCACCGGCCCCGATCCCGCATGTCGCCAGCCGCCCCATGCCGCTACCGAAGGCCGCCCCGCCGCGCGAGGCGCCGGTCGCCGCCGCTAAGCCAGCCGAACCCGCGACGCAGCAGGTCCAGGCGCCGCAGGCACAGCCTGCGACGCAGACCGCGGCCGCCGTGCCGGCGAAGCCCGCTGAGGTCGCACCGCAAGCCGCCGCGCCAACCGTAGGTCAGGTCAAGCCTGCCGCGACGATCCTGCCTACGCAGGAGATGCCGGCGGCACAGGGGCTGGACTAAGCGCGGGCGTTTGATGCGATGGCCCGCATCACGCCAACGGTGTCGTCCTGCGAAAGCCAGGACCCATACCGCGAGGTGCATCATTTGAGTGACGCGGGAGTACCGGAGGACGAGCCTTCGCCAAACATCCCCTTGGGGTAATGGGTCCTGGCTTTCGCCAGGACGACGTTGGGGAGAGAGTGGAGCAAAGCAAAAGGCGCCTGAGCATTCAGGCGCCTTTTGCACCATGACAAGCGCCACTTAGCTGCGGCCATATCCCGCCGCTTCCAGGATCAAATTCGCCACGTCCTTCGGATGCGACACCAACGAGAGGTGTCCGGCATCGAGCTCGATCGTGGTTGCGTTCATGCGCTTGGCGAGGAAGCGTTCGAGATCCGGATTGATCGTGTAGTCGTTCTTCGATACCGCGTACCAGCTCGGCTTCGCATGCCATGCCGCCTCGGTGGTGCGACCGGCAAAGATCGAGGCGGCGGTCGGCCATTGCACGGCGTAGAGCTCCCTGGCCTGCTCCGGCTTCACGCCATTGGCGAAATACTTCAGGAAGGCGTCTTCCGAGAGCTTGGTGTAGCCGTCGCGCTCAATGATGCCGGCACGCACGGGGCCGGTCGGGAACTGCTTCGACAGCGCGACAAAATCCTCGCCGGCATCGGGCGCACGTGCGGCGACATAGACGAGACCGGTGACCTTCGGATCGGTGCCGACCTGGCTGATCACGGTGCCGCCCCAGGAATGCGCGACCAGCACGGTCGGCCCCTCCTGTTCGGCCAGCACGCGCTTGGTCGCCTCGACGGAGTCCACAAGCGACAACAGCGGATTTTGCACGGCAGTTACGTTGAGCCCTGCGGCCTGGAGGATCGGGATCACTTCCGACCAGCTCGAGCCGTCGGCCCAGGCGCCGTGCACCAGCACGACGTTCTTGGCCTTTACGGTCTGCGGTGCCTGCGCATGAGCGAGGCTGAGAGGGGCCGCCAGCAGGCTCGCGGCGACGAAAAAGCTGCGCCAGAAAGTCATGATCGTTCTCCGTCTTGTTTTGGGTTCGATAGCTAAAGGACGGAGCGTGGGGCGACGGCGTTACGCCAATTCACCGCTCTGTGATGCGGTGCGGAAACCATCCAAACTACAGGTGTCGTCCTGGCGAAGGCCAGGATCCATTACCCCAGGAGATGTTGGGCGAAGATTGGTCGTTCGGTATTGCTACCGCACACGATTGATGGACCTCGCGGTATGGGTCCTGGCTTTCGCCAGGACGACAGCAAACGAAAAAAAACGCCCCGGGGCACCGGGGCGTTTTCGCAACCTGGAAGTGACGTCCGTGATTACGCGGCTACCGAGTTCTCGATCACCTGTGCGCCCTGCGCACCGGTGTTGATCGCGATCTGGCGCGGCTTCTTCGCCTCGGGAATCTCGCGGACGAGGTCGACGTGAAGCAGCCCGTTCTCGAGCGAGGCGTTCTTCACTTGCACGAAGTCGGCAAGCTGGAAGGCGCGCTCGAACGCACGCGCGGCGATGCCGCGGTACAGCACTTCGGCCTTCGAGTTCTCGTTGGCGACTTTCTCGCCCTTGATCGTCAGCGTGTTTTCCTTCGCGACGATGGAGAGCTCATCCTTGGCAAAGCCCGAGACCGCAACGGTGATGCGGTAGTCGTTCTCGCCGGTGCGCTCGATGTTGTAGGGGGGATAACCGGGGCTGCCGTCCGAACCGGCCTGGTCGAGCAGGTTGAAGAGGCGGTCGAAGCCGACGGTGGAACGGTAGAAGGGGGTCAGGTCGTAGGTACGCATGGTCAAGTCCTCCATTGAGCAACTGTTTGAGTAACCCGCCCGCCAATCGGGCCGGGCTTTCGTCTGTGTGCAGCCTGATGTTCCGGTTCCGAAACACTGGTAGCGGCCTGCACCAAGATGATATGGGTTGACGAGAACGGCGTTCAAGAGGGCGGATACTTGGCCTTTTCGGCGCTCCCGCCCCCTGATTAGCAGCACTTCGTGCCCAAGCCCTCCCCATCATGACGCTGGTCTCGATACCATCCAATCCCGTTCCCGAAGACGTCGTCAGCGGCACCATCAAAACCCCTGATGGCGTCGAGCTGCGCTTTGCGCGCTGGGCGCCGCCGGCGAACCGCAAGGGCACCGTCTGCGTCTTCACCGGACGCAGCGAGCAGATCGAAAAGTATTTCGAGACTGTGCGCGATTTGCGCGACCGCGGCTTTGCTGTGGCGATGATCGACTGGCGCGGCCAGGGCCACTCCTCGCGCCGTCTGCGCGATCCGCGCAAGGGCTATGTTCGCGACTTCGCCGATTTCGAGATCGACGTCGAGACCTTCGTGCAGCAGGTGGTGCTGCCGGATTGCCCGCCGCCCTTCTTCGCGCTCGCCCACTCCATGGGCGGCACGGTGATGCTGCGGGTGGCGCATGCGGGCAAGCGCTGGTTCGACCGCATGGTGCTGTCTGCGCCGATGATCGACCTCCCCGGCCGCGCCACCTCGTTTCCGGCGCGGGCTCTGCTGAAGACGATGCGCGTGTTGGGGATGGGCGGCCGTTATGTTCCCGGCGGCAGCGACCAGATCACCGGGCTAAATCCCTTCATCAACAATCCGCTGACCAGCGATCCCGTGCGCTATGCGCGCAATGCCGCGATCCTGGAGGAGGATCCGACCCTCGGGCTTGCGTCACCGACGGTCGCCTGGGCCGATACCGCCTTCCGCGCGATGAACACCTTCAAGGGCAAGAACTACCCGTCCGAGATACGTCAGCCGATCCTGATGCTGGCGGCCTCCAGTGACACCGTGGTCTCGATCGCGGCGATCGAGGAGTTCGCCTACCATTTGCGCGCCGGCTCCCATCTCGTGATCGCCGGCGCCAAACACGAGATCCTCCAGGAGCAGGACCGCTACCGCTCCCAATTCTGGGCAGCCTTCGACGCCTTCGTGCCGGGCACGCCGCTGTTCAAGTGAGGGTTTGAAGTGAATGGCTGCCGCGCGCGAGGTGCTCTCCCTCGCCCCGTTCTTGCGGGAGAGGGTTGGGGTGAGGGGCCTCTCTCGGCACGCAAGATCGTCGAGAGACCTGTACCCCCTCACCCGGATTGCATCTTCGATGCAATCCTACCTCTCCCCGCAAGCGGGGCGAGCTAGGGCGCAATTCACAGCGTCTTCAGATACTCGATCAGATCGTAGCGCTCGTTGTCGTCCTTGAACACGCGGCCGATCACGCCGGGACGTTTTTCCTCGCCGGGCTTGCGCTCGAAGGAATGGCCGAGCACGCTGTTGCCCTGGATCGGATCCTTGTCCGACCCCGCCGAGAATTCGGTTTCACCTGTCTTGCATTTCTCGTCGGCGGTGACCGCAAAGCCGACGGTCACGGGATCATAGTCGCGGCGGCCCATGCAGAATTTTTGCGGGCGCTCGCTTGCGGGCTTCAGCAGCCAGTAGAGAGACGGCACCGAACCGTTGTGCAGATAGGGCGCCGTGGCCCAGATGCCGTTCAGCGGCCGTGCCCGATAGCGCGCTCCCCCCACCGGATTGAGGCAGTTCTTGCGTGCGAGATTCCACAATTTCGCCCGTTCGGCGTCCGGCGTCTTCTCGTCGTCCATCCATTTGCGGGCGACGAGATCCACCACCGTCATCAGCCCGAGCGCATACACCATCTCGGTCGGCGAGCTTGCGGTCGAGACGTCGCATTGCCACCATTTCTGGAGGTCGGCCGTATTCACCTTCAGGAAGCCGGGCAGATCGACGATCCTGTTGCTGAGCACGAGCGACTGTTCGGGATCCGTCTTGATCTCGTCGAGAGGGATCGTCACCGCGTTCAGCACCTTGCTGTCGCCGCTCGGCTCCCAATGTCCCGAAGACCAGAAAGCCGGGGTGTCGATCGCCGGCAGATGGCATCCGGAACACATCTCGGCGTAGATCTTGCGGCCATTGTCGACCTTCTTCTGATCGAGCCTCCAATTGTCGCCAAGGATCTGCGAGGGCCATTTCGGCGCCAGCAGGCCGCCGAACTTCGGACCGGCGGAGGGATCTGCCGGCTTGAACGGATCGGGCCCCCTGAGCATGTCCTCGATCCAGCCGAGCGTGTTGATATGAACCGAGGACCGCCACAGCCTGTCTTCCGGATAGGCGTCGGACAGGTTTAGCAGCGCCGTCACGCCAAGGGCCTCGCCGGCGTTGCGGATCAGCGGCTGCTCGATCGAGGCGTCGTACTGGGCGAACTTGAACCAGGGCACGGTCCAGATCGGGGGATAGCTGACCGGGGCGTCCTGGGCATGCAGGTTCTTCTCGAATCCCTTGATCCCGCTCAGCGCGAGATCCTGCGAAAAGACCTGATTGCCGATGCGGTTGAGGGCGTCGAGGCGACCGAACCCTTCCTCGGTGTCACTCTGCTGACGGCCGTTCCAGGTCTTCTTGCCTTCAATCGTCTTTTGCTGGGTTTGCGCCCAGTCGATCAGGAAGTTGCCGATCGCGCTGAGCTTCTGCTTGAGCGCGGCGCGGTCAGCCTTGCTGGCATCCGGGCCGAGCACGCGATCGGCGAAGCGCTGGAAGCGGAATGGCACGTAAAGCGTGTAGGCGATCGACAGGCCGGTGGAGAGCTCGAGCTTCTTCAGGTCGGTCATGGCCGGGCCGCCGTCGAAACGCACGTCCACGCCCTGGTAATGGATCTGGCCGGTATGGCAGGCCGCGCAGGTCAGCCCGATCTTGTCCTCTTCGCGACGGCCCGTCGCAGGATCGACGACACTGGTCATCCGTGCGAAGCCGACCGGCAGGCCGTCGACGTTCTCCGCCGGCGTCCATCTGGTCGACCAGTCCGGCACCTGCGTCGTCTCGTAGACATTGGCGTAGCCGAAGCGCCGCAGTGACGTCGCGTCGGTCTGGATCGACTGCGGGCTCGGGATGAACCCGAAGCGTTCGAGATAGGCGCTCTCCGTCATCATGCCCGGCCGCGAGAACAGATGCAGGCGCGGCTGCTCCAGTGCCATGAACCATTCATAAGGCACCGGGAAGGTCGCTGTGCCCTGGCTGGCATGGTGAAACCAGTGCCTGTCCTTCAGCGACCAGTTCTGCTCGAGCCAAAAGGCCGCCTTCGTCTCAGGGACCTTGGGCAAGGGCGGCGGCAGGAGATTCACGAGAATTCCCTTTTGCGGCAGCATGGCGCGCACCTGGTCGGGGAATTCGGCGACCGCAACGAGCAAGGCGAGACCGAGGGCGAGGAGCAGGGCCGCAACCTTGAGGGCGCCCCGCACCACGCGCTGGCAAGTCGACAGCACCGGCTGCGATACGAGCCGCTGGTTGATGCGAGCAGGGAATTGGCGCTCGTTGAACAGCGTGCGCACGTCGGCCACGCTCAGATAGCGGTCCTCACCCGCGCCCTTGCCCACGATCTTCAGGAGGATCGGCCATTCGAACTTCATCAGCAGGGGGTAGTACCAGCGCGCGGCGCTGCCGGCGCGCTTGAGGTTGTCGCGCATGAAGACGCCGATTTCCGAGGCGTTGAGACCGGGCTCAGAGCCGCCGCCGTTCGGATCCTGGTAGGTCCGGCCGAAGCTCGCAAAACGCGCGAGCTCGTTCTCATCGACCTTGCCGTCGAGGCCGAGGACGCGCGAGCCGGCACCGCGCTTGTCGAGAGGGCCGCCACGCAACGCGTCGAGCTGCGCGCCCGAAAATATGCTCTTCAGGATGTGACCGAGACCGTTGGCGATCAGCGCGACGCCGCGGACCTGGATGCGGGCCGAGACCTTCTTCAGCCCGGTCTCGCCGCTCGCATTCGCGATCGTTTGCGACAGCGTGCCGAGCGGGACGGTTCCGCCGTCAACGAACCTCTCGCCGACGAGGCCGCGCAGGAATGGACAGGGATTGTTCGGCGAGACCTGGATCGAGGGGTCGAAGGGCGGCTTCGGAGCGGAGTCATGCATGGCCCAAAATCCTGAAAACGGCGAATCGTGAAATACAGACGCGGCGATAGAGCGCGGAAAGTCCTGACAAACCGACAACACATTATACTACTTCAGCGTGTAGCGGAGTGTGGCTGAATTCACTGTCGTGTCAATAAAGGCGGAGGGGACATTGCCGCGTGGCCGCGGCTGGCCCTCAGGATTCGGCGACGCGTTTGACGTCGCTCGAGACCAGGGTCAGTTTGCCGAGCGGCACGCCCGCATTCAAGAGTCCGGCGCGGTAATGGGCGAGGTCCTCGGGCCGCTTCCAATGGAAATTGCGCAAATGGCGGTCGACATTGAGAGTCGGGTAGTTAGCCATGAGCACGCGGGTCGCCTCGACCGCCTCGTCGCCGCGCCCCAATTGCGCCAGCGCTGAGGCGCGGATTGCCAGCGCCTGCAAATGGTTCGGGTTGATGTAGAGCTGTTCTCGAGCCCATGACAGGGTCGCGTCATATTGGCTCAGCAGATAATGGCTAAAGGCGTTCAGTGCGGCCCATTGGTAGCGCGGATCGCTGTTGTCGCGCTGTGCGGCCATCGAGAACAGCTCGATCGCCTCGCGGTGCTCGCCGATGACGAAATGGCAGATGCCGAGCACGCCGCGCGCGCCGTTGTCGTAGGGGTTGAGCGCGACGGCGCGTTTGGCGGCGTCCATCGCGGCCTCGTAATGGCCCTCCAGCGCGTGGGTCCAGGACAGGATCGAGAACGCAAATGACGAGCGCGGATCGAGCCGGACGCTGGTTTCGGCAAGCTTCATCGCTTCGGCCCACATCTCGCGCGTGCCCTTGACCCAGCCGAACTGGATGCTCTGGATCTGGATCGTGGCGAGATAGGCGTGCGCAATCGACAGCTTGGGCTCGAGCCTGATGGCCTCCCGGAACAGGTCGACGGCGATGGCAAGGTCTTCCTTGGTTTGCCGATAATAGTGCGACAGCCCCTTGAGGAAGCGGTCCCAGGCGGTGACGTCGGTCGAGAGCCGCGCCGGCGCCGAGGCCTCGGCCCGGACGATCTCGGTGGCGATGGCGGCGGACAGGTTGGTGGTGATCTCGTCCTGCATCGCGAAGAGATCGCCGATGTCGCGGTCGTAGCGGCCGGTCCAGAGCTGCTCGCCGGTCTCCGGCGCGATCAGCTCGGCGGTGACGCGGATCTTGGCTCCGGCACGCCGCACCGAACCCTGGATCAGATAGGTGGCGTCGATCTCCCGCGCGATCAGGCGGGTGCTGGCGTTGTTGCCCTTGAACACGAAGGTCGAGTTGCGGCTCAGCACCCGATAGAAGGATTGCAGCGACAGCGCGTGAATCAAATCCTCGGTCAGGCCGTCAGAGAAATACTCGTCCTGGGCATCGCTGAGATTGGCAAAGGGCAGCACGCCGACGATCGCCGTGCGGTACTGCTGCGAAAGGGCGGATGCCTCCCTCAGCGCGGGCGCAAGCGCCGGTGCACCCTCAGGCGTCCAGGTCCAGACCCCGATCGGATCCTTGATGTTTTTGAAGCGGTGGTTGCCGGCATCGACCAGCGGCACGGTGAGATGCTTGCCGGCCTCCTTGTAGGCCTTGGCCGAGATCGCGAAGCCGCCGGGGCTCGCCACGGCTTCGAGGCGGACGGCAATGTTGACATCGTCACCGAAGACCTCGTCCTCATCGGCGATGACGTCACCCATATGGATCCCGAGGCGGAACTGCATGGCGCGATCGGCGGGCAGATGGTGATTGCGCTCCGCCATCAGCGTCTGCATCGCGATCGCGGCCTCGGTGGCGCCGACGATCGAGGGGAATTCCAGCAGGAAGCCGTCGCCGGTGTTTTTGACGACGCGGCCGCCGTGATTGAGGATGATGGGGTGGATCGCGCTGCGATGGGCCTTGAAGGCGGCATGGGTGCCGGCCTCATCGGTGCCCATCATGCGCGAATAGCCGGCGACATCGGCGCAGACAATGGCAGCCAGACGTCTTTCCATATTCCGGAGCTCCAAGAGACTTGCAAGAGACTTGGAAGAAATCGAGGACCGGCCACAGCGTGACAGTCGCCTCGAATCCCGCGTTCAAAGAACCCGTTCCTTATAGAGCAGATGAGGCCGAGCGAAAGTATGATCCGCATTGCAAATTCGAGGTAAATCCTCGGCAATCCCGGCAGTGGACGGGGACGAGCGAACCCACTAAGCCGGCCTCTTGGGCCATGGTTGGGCGAAGGAGGCACGTCACACATGCTGGGCATTCACGAAATCTGGCTCTTCATCCTGTCAGGCGTGCTGCTCAACATCACGCCGGGGCCTGATACGGTCTATGTAATCGGCCGCAGCATGCAGCTGGGCTGGCGAGGTGGCGCCGCGGCCGCGCTGGGCATCAGTTGCGGCTGCTTTTTCCACGTCGCGGGCGCCGCAATCGGCCTTTCGGCCCTGCTGATGGCCTCATCGACCGCGTTCTCGATCCTGAAGCTGGTCGGAGCGGCCTATCTCGTCGTGACCGGGCTTCAGATGCTATGGTCGCGCCCGGTGCTGGCCTCGGCCATCGACGAGCCGGTGCAGAGCTCGCTGCGGCGAGTCTTCCTCCAGGGCGTCTTCACCAACACGCTCAATCCCAAGGTCGCGCTGTTCTTCCTGGCCTTCCTGCCGCAATTCGTCGCAGGCGACTCGGCGCACAAGCCGCTCGCCTTCCTGACGCTCGGCCTGATCTTCATCTGCACGGGAACGCTGTGGTGCCTGGTGCTGGCGGCGTTCGCGGCAAAAGCCGCCCACCGCTTGCGGAGCTCCGAAGGCGCGGTCGCGTGGGTTAACCGGGCCCTCGGCGGCCTCTTCATCTATCTCGGCATCCGCGTCGCCATGCTGGAGACGCGGTAACTTCTTTTACGCGATTTCCTTCAGCAGCGCGCTGCCGGCGAGATAGAGGCCGAGCAGGATCATCGCGATCAGGAACCAGCGGCGAAACGCTTCCGCCGGCATCCGCGCCCGCACCGTTTGGCCGATGTACATGCCCGCAAACGCGCAGGCCATGCCCACGGCGCCCGGCACCGCATTGGCCGACGTCAGCAATCCGCCCGCGGTGAGATTGAAGGCGAGCGCCAGTGTTGCTGTCGTGAAGAACACGCCGAGCGCCTGCACCAGCTCGTCCTTCTCCATGCCGATCGCCTGCATGAACGGCATCGAGGGGATCACCTGCACGCCGGTCGAGGCCGAGATCGCGCCGGTGACCAAGCCGACCACGCCGCCGACCCATTTCTCGTTCTTTGGCGCAACGTGAAACTGGAATTTGTTCAGCCCGATGATCGCGTAGATGACGAGCAGGATGCCGAGCACGATCGTGCCGTAGCGCGCATGCGGACCGGTGAGCGCGCCGGCATTGAGCCAGCACCCGATCACGGTGCCGATCATCAGCGGCCACAGCCGCCGCAGGATGTCGCGCAAATGGGGGCCGACGAAAGTCTGCCAGATGTTGCTGAGGATGGCGGGCACGATCACGATGGCGATCGCGCGGCTTGGCGCCATGCTCACCGCGAGCAGGCCCATGGACACCGTCGGCAGACCGAGCCCGACCACGCCCTTGACGAATCCGGCAATCAGGAAAACGGCGGCGATGAGAATGAGGAGCGGGTCGATCATATCTGCACATTGACCGATGCCGCGCGTCGGCACAATCTGTAGCTTACGGAGAAAGCCTTCGTTAGAAACGAAGGCTGAAGGACTCGGGATGCGCTTCGACCTCGTCGACCTCCAGCTGTTCATCGCAGTCGCCGACCAGCGCAGCATCACCCGCGGCGCGGAGCGGTCGCATCTGGCCCTGGCCTCGGCCAGCGCGCGCATCAAGGGGCTGGAGGATGCGCTCGGCGTCGCGCTGCTCAAGCGCGGGCGCCGCGGCGTCGAATTGACCGCGGCCGGCGAGAGCCTGCTCGATCATGCGAGGGTCGTCATCCACCAGATCGACGCCATGCGCGGCGATCTCGCCGGCTTTGCCAGCGGCGTGCGCGCGAGCGTGCATTTCCTCGCCAATACCTCCGGCCTCTCGGAGCATCTGCCGAAGGCGCTCGCCGGCTTCCTGCGCGAGCATCGCGACGTCGCCATCGACATCGAGGAGCGCGAGAGCACCGACATCGCGGCCGCGATCACTGCGGGCGCGGCCGATCTCGGCTTCGCAGCCGAGCACGCGCTGCCGGATCATATCGAGCGATTCGCCTTCAGCGAGGATCGCCTGACGCTGGTGACGTCCAGGCGCGGCCCGTTCGCCGGCCGCCGCGCGATTGATTTCCAGGAGGCGGGTGCTTGCGAGTTCGTTGGGCTCACCAGCGCCACCGCGCTTCAGGTGCATATTTCGAAGCACGCCGCCCGGCTCGGCATGCGGCCGCATTACCGCGCACGCCTGCGCGACTTCGACGCGATCTGCCAGATGGTCGCCGCCGATGTCGGCGTTGCCCTGGTGCCCGAAGCTGCGGCCCGCCGCTGCGCCAAGCTGATGCCGCTCGCCATGGTCCGCCTGCGCGATAGCTGGGCCAACCGCAAACTCGTGATCTGCGCGCGAAGCTTCAAGACGCTGCCGCGCCCGGCCAAGATGCTGGTGGAGCATTTGCGGGCCGCGGCGGTGTGAGTTCTGCGCTACTTCGCGGTCTCCACACCTGCGTCCTTGATCACCTTCGCCCATTTTTTCGTCTCGTCCGCGATGAAGGCGCGAAAATGCTCCGGCTCATCGCCGACCAGCGTCGCGCCCTGGGCGGCGAGCTTTTCCTTCACCGCGGGATCCGCCATCGCCTTCGTGGCCAGACCATGCAGCGCGGTGACGATCTCCTTCGGCGTGCCCTTCGGCGCGACCATGCCGTACCAGTTCTCGATGCGAAGATCAGGAAAGCCGGCTTCCGCGGTGGTCGGCACGTCAGGCGCCGTCGGCGAACGCTCGGCGGAGCCAACTGCGATCGGTCGCAGGGCGCCCGCCTTGACCTGCGGCAGCAGCACGGGGAGATCCAGGAACGTCATCTGCACCTGCTGGCCCAGCAGATCGTTCACGGCCGGCGCCGCGCCGCGATAGGGCACGTGCACGATGTCGATTTTCGCCGTCAGCTTGAACAGTTCACCGGCGAGATGCGGCAGGCTGCCGGGGCCGGAGGAGGCGAAGTTGAGCTTTCCCGGCTGCGCCTTGGCGAGCGCGATCAATTCGTCGATATCCTTGGCGGGTATGTTGGTCGCCACCACAAGCATTTCCGGCACGGTCGCCACCAGTGTCACCGGCGTGAGGTCGGACAATGTGTCGTAGGCGACCCGCTCCATGCTCGGGCTGATGGCGAGCGCGCCGGCGCTGGAGATCGCGATGGTGTAGCCGTCAGGTGCAGCCTTGGAGACGGCATCGGTGCCGAGCACGCCACCCTGGCCGCCGCGATTGTCGATCAGCACCGGCTGTCCTGACAGCTCCGACATGCGCCGGCCGATCACGCGGGCGATGATGTCGTTGGGGCCGCCGGCCGGGAACGGCACAATCAGCTTGATCGGCTTGGTCGGGAAATTCTGGGCGGAGGCGAGCGTCGGAAACAGAAGCAAGACCGCGAGAAGGAGCGTGCGCCGGTTGGTCATGCAGGCCCCTGTATCGCTTAGCCGTTGAGCAGTTTCAGTGCTTCTTCGTGAACCCTGGCGTCACCGGCCGCGACGATGCGGCCGCCGCCCTGCGCCGGCTTGCCTTCCCAGGTGGTGACGACGCCGCCGGCGCCGGTCACGATCGGGATCAGGGCCGCGATGTCGTAAGGCTTCAGCTCGGTCTCGACCACGAGATCGACGTGCCCCGCCGCCAGCATGCAATAGGAGTAGCAGTCGCCGCCATAGCGCGACAGCCGCGCGCCCTTCTCGATGCGGCCGAAGATGGCGCGGTCGCGCTCGTTCATGAGCAGCGGGCTGGTGGTGTAGGTCGTCGCCTCCGACAGCGAAGCACAGCGCCGGACCTGGAGCCGGCGCTCGCCGGAGGGGCCACTATAATGAGCCGAGCCGCTGTCGCCGGAAAAGCGTTCGCCGATGAAGGGCTGGTGCATCATGCCGTACACCGGCGTGCCCTTGTGCAGGAGCGCGATCAGCGTGCCCCAGATCGGAAAGCCGCCGATGAAGGATTTGGTGCCGTCGATGGGGTCGAGCACCCAGACATAGTCCGAATCCTCGCGCTCGTTGCCGAATTCCTCGCCGACGATACCGTGCTGGGGAAAGTTGGCCTTGATCAGGCGCCGCATCACCGCCTCCGCGGCGCGGTCGGCCTCGGTCACGGGGTCGAAATCCTTGGTCTTGCTCTTGTCCTCGATCGACAGCGAGGTGCGGAAGAACGGCAGGATGGTTTCGCCGGAGGCGGTGGCGAGCCGTCCGATGAAGGCGGAGAAATCGATCACCGTCACGGCGAATCCTCAAAAAGCGAAAGTCGGGTGAAGCTCACTCCTGCCTAGCTCAAATCGGAAGGATCGTGCAGCGCTGTCTTGCTTTTGCACCCTGGTATTTTGGATCCGGGAAGCGTTCGCCTCGTCGAAGACACCCGCTGGGCAAATATCGATCATTGAGTTGAAACCTTAGTTCCGGGTTTGCCTCGTTCGTATGCAAATGACTATCAACCCATTGAATTTCCTTATCAAAGGAACTGAATCCGGGTTTCTCTGGAAGCAACCGAGCTATGTCCTCATTGCATGGGAAATCGCTCGAAAGCCCTTGCACTTTGTGCGTCGCGGCCGCATATTGTTGCGGTGCGGTAGCGCTTCTCGCGTTACTGCTGCCCTCCTTGGGCGTTTCCTCCCTAGACTTGGGCCGCTTCTTCATTAGAAGCGGCCCTTTTTTCTTTCAGCCTCTCATTCTTTCAGCCTTGGCTTTCATTTCAACGCGCGCCGCGAAAGGCGTTCGCACTGATCGCACCCAACACAATCATTCGCAGCAAACGTCGCGCTTATTCCGCCGCGGCCTGGAACGGGCCGAGATCGCCGAACGGGACCGTGGTCGCCAGCACGTCTGCGAGCACGCCGAAGTCCGACGCCACTTGCGCAAAGCGCGGAATGCGCTCGCGCCGCCGTTCGTCCATGTAGATCGCGCGGTTGAGCTCGAGCTGCACGGCGTGGAGGCCGCTGGCCGGGTTGCCGTAATGCTCGGTGATGAAGCCGCCGGCATAGGGCTTGTTGCGGCCGATCGAATAGCCGAGCCCGGCCATGGTCTCCTCGACCCGGTCGGGCAATAGCGGCGTGCAGCTCGTGCCGTAGCGGTCGCCGATCACGATGTCGGGCCGCCGCGGCTCGTCGCGGGAGACGCCGACCGAGGGCATCGAATGGCAGTCGACCAGCACGACGGTGCCGAACATCTGGTGCACCTTGTTGATCAGCCGGCGCAGCGCGCGATGATAGGGCTTGTACAGCGTCTCGATCCGCCCCAGCGCGTCGTCGACCAGGATGCGCTCGCGATAGATCTCCTGGCCGTCGCCGACCACGCGCGGAATGGTGCCGAGCCCGCCGGCGACCCGCATCGAGCGGGTGTTGGCAAAGCTCGGCAGGCGCCCGGTGAACATCCGGGGATCGAGCTCATAGGGCTCACGATTGACGTCGACATAGGAGCGGGGAAAGTTGACCCGCACGGTCGGAAAGCCGCGCTCGCTGAGATGGCCGATCAACTCGTCCATGAAGGAATCTTCGGAACGCCGCAGCGTCGGCAGGTCGATCCTGGAGGCGCTGAGGAATTCGTCCGGATAGGTCGAGCCGGAATGGGGCGAGTTGAAGATAACCGGCGCGCGCCATTGCGCGGGCTCAACGATCTCGAACGCTGGCGACTTGTCGCCGTCAAACCGGGTCATCTTCTCAGGCTTCATCCCTTGGTGTCAGGCTTCGTCCCTTGGCAATCAGGCTTTGCCTCTCGGTATCAGGCTTCGCCCTTAGCGCCGCACGATCCAACAAGCCCCGGCACCGGTCTCAACGCATTGATTCGGCCGATCAGGAGGCTCTTATGTGTCGTCATTGTCCGGAATCGCAACCATCCTGCCAAGCGAAAAGATGAGATCTGCGCTGGAACATCTCTTAACCCTGCGGGCAGCGAGATGGGGACCGGCAGGTACGGCTCGATTGCTTCGAACTGCTTTCAGGTTCACAAGGGGCCGGCAAGCACAGCCGGCTCAGGGTAAATATTTTCACCCCATATTTACCCTCCGTCGGGCTTAGTGACCTCTGCTGATATCCTCTGGGGATTCGACATTTCCGCCATGCCAAAGATCCTGCTCGCCGAAGACGACAACGACATGCGCCGTTTCCTGGTCAAGGCGCTGGAAAACGCCGGTTTTCAGGTCTCGTCCCACGATAACGGCATGGCCGCCTACCAGCGGCTGCGGGAAGAGCCGTTCGAGATGCTGCTCACCGACATCGTGATGCCGGAGATGGACGGCATCGAGCTCGCCCGCCGGGCCTCGGAACTCGACCCCGACATCAAGATCATGTTCATCACCGGCTTCGCCGCGGTCGCCCTGAACTCGGATTCGGACGCCCCCAAGAACGCCAAGGTGCTGTCCAAGCCCGTGCATTTGCGTGAATTGGTCAGCGAAGTGAACAAGATGCTGGCGGCCTAAATCGGCCCCCTTTCGTCCTTGCACCGGCTCCCCTGAGCCGTTATAGGGACCCGACCCGAACGCAAGTGGACTTTTAGGGCGCGTAGCTCAGCGGGAGAGCACTACCTTGACATGGTAGGGGTCACAGGTTCGATCCCTGTCGCGCCCACCATCCTTCGCTCGCGATTAGCCGAGAGAAGGATGCCCCGCGGAAGCCCAAAGGGCGCAGGCGGGCTGTATCCGCGAGCTACGGCCACGCAAGCCACCAATCTCATTGCGAGAAGCATGTCCGGCGAAGCTCGAAGAGAGTAGACGGACTGGAGCGTTTTGCTCCGCTGCCTGGAACGTCCAGACGCGCTCCCGCATTGGTTCGCCATGCCGAAAGTGTTCAAGCGTGGCGATCATGTCAGCTGGAATTCCGAGGCCGGCCGGGTGCGCGGCCACATTCTCCGCGTGCACACCAAGGACGTCGCGTACAAGGGCTACGTCCACCGTGCCAGCCCCGACGATCCGCAATACGAGATCAAAAGCGACAAGACCGATCACGTCGCCTTGCATAAGGGCCGGGCGTTGCGCTTGCTCCGGAGCTGATGGGCGATGGCTCACCCATTCTTCACGATCGGCCACGGCACACTTCCAATCGGTGAGTTCGTTGTCCTGTTGCAGAGCGTGTCCGTCACGCATCTGGTCGACGTCCGCACCGTGCCTCGCTCGCGCACCAATCCCCAATACAATCGCGAGGCCCTGCCGCAAGCACTCGGGGCCGTTTCGATCGGCTATGAGCATATCGCCTCGCTCGGTGGCCTGCGCAGCCGCAAGCGTGAGGTGCCGCGCGAGACCAATGCTTTCTGGCAGAATGCGAGCTTTCACAACTATGCCGACCACGCCTTGAGCGAGAGCTTTCGCGAGGGGCTCGCGCATCTGCGCGAACTCGGACAGGCGCAGCGATGCGCCATCATGTGCGCCGAGACGGTATGGTGGCGCTGCCACAGGCGGATCATCACCGATTACCTGCTCGCCGGCGGCGAGAGCGTGTTTCACATGATGGGACCCGGGCAGGTCAAACAGGCCGAGATGAATCGGGCGGCGCACATCATGGCTGACGGCCGCTTGGTTTATCCCGCGGAAAGTTAGCCAATCCCGCTATTCGCGGCTATGATTGCTGCAGTCCGTAAATCCTCTGGCGAGTTGGTTATCGCTACCCGTCAGCTATAGGATCTATGCTCCTCTTGGTCCGCGACGTGAGTTTGCCATGAGCATTTCCGTGCTCGAACAGGCCAGAATCCAGGCGCAGGTGTTGGTGCCCTTGGTCAAGACGCTCCAGGCCGAGCTCGGCGAGGCGCGCGCCAACGCGCTGGTGCGCAAGGCGCTCGGCGATCTCTATCGCGGTTTCGGCCAGGAATTCTGGAAGGCAAAGAACGAGCCCAATCTCGGCAAGGCGGTGTCCTCTGCCTTCCAGACCTATGCTCGTGACGACGCGCTCGCATACGATATTGTCGAGCAGACCGAGGACGTCTTCGCGCTTGATGTGAAGCGATGCGCCTATGCGGAGTTCTATAAGGCGCTGGGCGAACCCGAGCTCGGCTTTCTCCTGGTCTGCACCGCCGACTTTGCGACGGCGGAAGGATTCGGATCCGACGTGGCGCTGACGCGAATGCAGACCATCATGCAAGGCGCGTCTCATTGCGATTTCCGCTATCGGCGCGAGCCGGGCGGACCACGGTGAAGGGAATGCGCACCATGCGAGCGAGCTGTCTGGCCGTGGCGATATTGTCGCTGATTGCGTCGCGGGCTGACGCAGCCATCATCGACTGGCAGGCCGAACTCCAGCGCTGCCGCGCGCTACGCCAAAACGTGGCGCCATTGCTGCAGGCCGGCCAAGGGATATCCGCGGTCGGCCGCTCCAATACGGCCGTGCGCCGTTGCATCTGGATCCAGCGCCGGGCGGTGCGCAAGAAAATCCCCGGCGCGGAGACATGGTAGCTACGCAGACCGGCATCCGCCCATCTCTGAACAGACTTGTCCGAAAAGGACGTGTCTGCAAAAGACGTATCTGAAATAGACTTGGACCCGCGCGCGATCGTCTCCATAATCGACGCGGAAAGTGCATTGCCGCGGCAATCAACCCTCCAGCAAAATGCGGCACGCTGCAAGGGAACTGGAGACGCCGATGTTCAAAACCCCGAGTCCGAAATTCGTGATGGCGCTCGCCATCGTCACGGGCCTCGCGATGGCGCACGCACACGCGGATTCGTCGCTGCCGGTGGGGCCGAAAGTAGGCGATCAGGACCTGTCCGGCTTTTATCGCTGGTCCCAAGCCCTCCCCGAAAGTCCCGGCGTGGTGCTGCGCAGGGAGGCGATGCTGGCGCAGCCGGAGATCGCGAGCGCGGGTGTCGCCGAACGCATCCTCTACACGTCGACGGATCTGCGCTGGCACGCCGGTATCGTGCCGGTGAGCGGTACGGTCTATCTCCCCAAGGGCGAGCCGCCGGCCGGAGGCTGGCCGCTGGTCGCGTGGGCGCATGGCACGCTCGGCGTGTCGGATTCCTGTGCGCCGTCCTGGACCGGGCACAAGCCGCGCGATGCTACCTATATCCAGCGCTGGCTCGAGAACGGTTTTGCGGTGGTGGCGACCGATTATCAGGGCCTCGGCGGCGCGGGGCCGCATCCTTATCTGATCTGGGAGGCGGAGGGGCGCTCCGTGCTCGACAGCGTGCGCGCCGCACTCGCCGCCTATCGCGACAAGCTCGCCTCGAAGGTTTTCGTCACCGGACAATCGCAAGGCTCGGGCGCGGCAATGGGCGCGACCGTGATCGCGGAAAGCTACGCGCCCGACGTGCCGCTGATCGCCACCGTCGCCACGGGCCTGGTGTCCACGTTCCCCGACGGCCCTTATAAACCGCCGCAGACGACCGCGATCGCTTCGCCGATCTATACGTCGCTGATGCTGCTCGGCGGCTCGTTGCCGGATGGCGCGCCGTCCGCCGATGATCTCGTCTCCGACAAGGGCAAGCCGGTCCTGAAGGCGGCGCGTGAAAGCTGCACGCCTGATATGCGCGAGATCGCGCGCAAGGACGGCATTACCGCCGAGAACGTCTATGTCGAGCCTATCGCCGATGTGATGGCGCGGCTGACGCCGATCACGGACATGAAGGCCGTTCGGCTGAAGGTGCCTATGCTGCTCGGGACCGGTCTTGCCGATTCCACGCTGGTCCCGACCCGGCAATATGCCGAAGTCGCGGCGCTGTGCGCGGCCGGCAACGATGTGGTCTGGAAGACCTATCCCGGCGCGACGCACAATGGCGGCCTGAATGCGGCCTTCCCGGATGCGCTAGCGTTCTTCCGCGGCATGCTCGCCGGACAAAAGCCGCGGGGCAATTGCGCGGGACTTGCCGAACCCGGTGCTCCGGGCGAACCCGCGAAAGGCATCGCTTTCAACGATTAACTCACCAGATATGTCTTCACCGCCGCCTCGTCCCACGCAATGCCGTTGCCGGGCTCTTCGCTCGGCAGCGCAAAGCCGTCCTTGATCTGCAAACGGGTCGCGAGCACCGCGTCGGCCCAGTCGACATATTCCAGCCAATGCGCGGTCGGCGTCACGCAGAGCAGGTGTGCGCTGACTTCCGAGAACAGATGCGTCGACATCTCGATCCCGGCGGCATGCGCCAGCGCGGCGGCGCGGAGCCAGCCGGTGACGCCGCCGATGCGCTGCACGTCGGGCATCAAATAGTCGCAGGCTTCCGCGGAGAGCGCGGCTTGCATCGCGAACGCGCTGTCAAAGTTCTCGCCGATCTGGACCGGCGTGCGCAGCGCATCCGCGATACGGGCGTTGCCCTCATAATCGTCGTGACGGATCGGCTCCTCGATCCAGGTCAGGCCCTCATCGTCGAGCATCTCGCCGCGGCGGATGGCCTCGCTGACCGTCAGCGCCTGGTTGTAGTCGCACATCAGCGTCACGTCGTCCCCGACAGCCTTGCGCACCGCGCGTACCACCTTCAGGTCTTCCCGCGCATCGGGACGGCCGACGCGGATCTTCGCGGCCTGAAAGCCCTCGGCCAGCAGCTTGTGGGCTTCCTCCACCGCGGCACCCGCCGGCATGATCCCAAGCCCCTTCGAATTGTAGGCCCTGACCGGTTTCGGCGCGCCGCCGAGCAGCCGCGCCAGCGGCAGGCCTTTGCTGCGGGCGAGCGCGTCCCATACCGCCATGTCGATGCCGGATTGCGCCAGCCGTTGCAGGCCGGCCAAACCCAAGAGCGTGAAGCGCTGGGTCAGCTTGCGCTCGATCTCGAACGGTAGCAGCTCGTCGCCTGCAAGCAGCTCCGACATTTCCGCGACCATCCCCGTCAACGGCTTCAAGGCCGAGGGTGTGATCGAGAACAGATAGGCGTGCCCTACGGTGCCCTGGTCCGTTTCGCAGTCGATCAGCACCAGCGGCGCCTTTGCGACAGCCCCGGTCGAGGTCTTAAGCGGGAGGTTCATCGGCACAATGACGGGGCGCGCATTGAAGCGCTTGATGCGGATGGTCTCGGTCATTTGATGGATCTCCCGGTGGAGTGAATGCAGATTAATGCCGATCTTAAACATTCGCCATGAAACGAA